>CAZDYS010000682.1:0-2405 GCA_964509445.1 uncultured Planctomycetaceae bacterium | reverse complement strand
GGGGCCGCGCGGCGCGGGGTGCGGGTGGGATCGGTTCGGCGGCGTTTCCATGGCGGGGAGCGACCGCCCATTCCAACCGCTGCCCCGCATCCGTGACAACGCCTCAACCGGGAGTCCGGTCCGAGTCGATGCTCTCGGCATGCACTCGTGGGTCTTTCGCCACCGGGAACGGCTCGAGGCCGTCTACCTGACGAGCCGGTCGACGCCCGCTGCGGAACGTCACCAACGGAACCGGCAACACCTCGCGCAGCGTGGCCCTGACCGTTCAGGCACACAAGTTCACCAAGACCGCCGAGCAGAAGATCGCCGCCGCAGGAGGCAAAGTCGAGGTGCTGGAGCCCGCTCGCGGCCCCCGCGCGCCCGGCGCGCGACCGGACCGAGGGACAGCGCTAGAGCCCGGCGCCCCCCTCCCGGGGGCGCGGACCAGGCTCGATCCGGACGGTCTAGGTGCGGCGGCACCGCGACGCGGTCCGGGTCTCCCCGGCGCCGAGCCCGACTCCGCGGCGACGCGGACCGGCCGCCCGGCTGCTAGACTGCATCGATGCTTGCCACGCTCGGAATCGCCCTGGCCCTCCTGCAGTCGCCCACCGACGGCTCGGTCGAGAAGCTCCTGGAACAGGCCCGCACCGCCCGCGACGCGTCCGCGACCTCCGTGGCTCCCGGCCTGAACGGGCTGATCGACGAGCTCGAGGCCGAGACGCCGCCGGGCAAGCTGTCGCTCGACCGCATCCACACGGAGCTGGACCGCATGGGCCCCGAGGCCGCGAGCCTCCTGGTCCCCCTGCTCGACCCCGGGACCGGCAAGGAAGCGACGCTCGTGTTCCGCGCGCAGGAGGTCACCAAGGCGCTCGTGCGCCTTCGCCCCGCGGGCATCGTCTCCGAGCTGATCCGGGCCAGCGGCCGCGGCTCGAAGCTCGCGCGCCTGAACGCGATCCGCGTGCTGTCCGCGATCCCCGAGAAGAAGCGCGCCGGCGCCTACCTCGCGCGGCTGTTCGACCTCTACGAGGACGAGCTCCGGCTCGAAGCGGCGCGGGGGTTGGCCGCCCAGGGCGGGCACCAGGACGTACTGCGGCGCGCCCTCACGGACGACGACCCGCGCATCATCGCGACCGTGCTCGAGTCGCTCACCCAGAGCGCGAGCGCGGACGTCGCCGAGGCGGTCTTCCACCTGACCGAGGCCACGGCCGCCGCCGCACCGGTGGCGGCCCAGCTCGTGGGCTACTGGCGCGCGGTGCCGGAGGCCGCGGACGAGCGCGTGCTCGAGGCGCTGCTGCAGCTCGCCTCGCGCGTCAGCGTGCCGGACGCCGCGCGCATCCAGGTGCTCGAAGCGCTCCCGGACTTCGAGGAGGCGAAGTCCCGCAGCTTCCGGCAGAAGCTGGAGCCGCTCCTCGACGGAGCCCAGCCGATCCTCATTCGCGAGGCGGCGCTCGTCTGCTCGACCCTGCTCGGCGATCGCTCGTCCCGGCGCAAGCTGCTGGAGACCTACGACGACACGATCGACGAGGACAAGGAGTACTGGAAGGGCTACCGCCAGCGCGGCGACGTGCTGATGCGGATCCAGGACTACAGCGCGGCTGCGCGGGACTACGAGAAGGGCATCGAGATGCTCCAGAAGAACCGACGCAGCACGGGGACGGCGTTCGAGGAGCTGTGCATCGAGCTGGCGCGCGCCCAGGTCTTCAACGGCAAGCTCAAGCAGGCGGCCGACGCGATCGAGGACGCCCGTCTGACCGACGGCAAGCTCGAGCGGCTGCGCTCCGATCCCGACTTCGCGCCGCTGCTCGAGAGCTCGCGGCACGGCAAGGTGCTCAACCGCTGACGGTGGAGAGTCCGCGGGCGCCGAGGTCGCTCTGCCCCAGCAGCTTGCGATAGCAGTCGAGCGTCCGCTCCACGACCATGCGGTGTGAGAAGCCGCGCAGCATGCGTTCGCGTCCCGCGCGCCCCATCCGTTCGCAGAGCTCCGGCTGCGTGAGCAGGGACTCCAGCGCCCGCGCCAGCCGCTCCGGGGCGTGCACCGGGATGAGCATCCCGCTCTCCCCGTCGGCCACCGCGTCGCGACAGCCCGGGACGTCCGTGGTCACCACGGGCCGCGCGCTGGCGGAGGCCTCCAGGAGCGCCTTCGGCACTCCCTCGCGATAGACGCTCGGCAGACAGACGACGCGGCTCCGCGCGAGCTCCGGACGCACGTCCTCCAGGTGCCCGAGCCAGGTGGCCGCCCCCTCCTCCTCCCAGGCGCGCAGGCGCTCCTCGGGAATGGACTCCGGGTTCGTCGGGTGCGTCCGGCCGGCGAGGACCAGGTGGTGCTCGACGCCGCGCTCGCGCAGGAGCCGCGAGGCCTCGACCGAGTCCGCGACGCCCTTGGTCCACAGCATGCGCGAGACGTGCAGCACGCGCGGCGCGCTCTG
>CAZDYS010000681.1:0-2406 GCA_964509445.1 uncultured Planctomycetaceae bacterium | reverse complement strand
CAGATGCGCAGGTGCGGATCGGCCCAAGGCAGGGAAGCGAGCAGGCACCCGTCCGGGGAGAGCGCGAGGTCGTGGACCGCGTGCCTGTGAGCGAGGGGGCGCGCGCGCGGATCCTCTTCGACTCCGGTCTCGTCCGCGCTCAGGCCTTCGCTCTCGCGATCGAGGACCAGCGTGCCCAGGTCGTCGGCGAGCACCCGCAGGTACCGGTTCGAGGGCGACAGCTCCACCTGCAGCCACGAAGGACCGAGGTCCACCGATTCCGACAGGAGGACGCGCTCCGTCGCGAGGTCGACCAGCTCGACCGTCTGCGCCGTGGGAGCGTGGGCGAACAGGGTGCCGTCGTCCGACAGGCTGAACTCGCCGCAGGCCGGGGTCTCGAAGGAGTGGGTGCGAACGACCTCGAGACGCTCGACGTCCACCTCGACGGGGCGCCGTTTCGCACCGAGAACCAGGACCCGATCTTCCGTGAGCCAGCGGCAGCGATCGCAGCTGCTCTTCCAGAAACCCTCCAACCGCCCCTGGGACGCCTGACTCTCGAGGTCGTGGCTCTCGAGCCAACCACCCGGAGCATGCACCAGGATCGCGCGCGTCGCCGACGGGTTGGGCCACAGCGTGGAGCCTGCCGGTGCGGGAATGGCGTGTTCGCCTCCGTCGGGCCTCCGAACCATCCAGGCTCCGCGATCCGCGGCGTACCGGAACTCCCAGACGCGTCCGAGCGCATCCAGGAAGGCCTCGGCGATCGTCCCCGGCGGAGCCACGGCCGGGTCGTGCTCCCAGAGCACCTCGGTGGCGTTCGCATCCAACAGCAACGCGCCCGAGGTGTTGCGCTCCGAGAGAAGGAGCCCGCCGGGACGCAGGAGCAGCGACCAGGAGCTCAGGTCGCGCTCGGGGAGCAAGCGACGCACGAGCTTCCAGGTGCCCGGCTCCCGCACCTCCAGACCGCGCGCCGTCGGCCACACGAGGTGTTCGTCCGCCGTCCACCGCGAGAGGTCACGGCCGAACTCGACCGGAGCCACGACGGGCAGGGCTCGGGCGAGGAACTCGACTTCCCAGGTCCCGCGCTCCGCCTGGATCTCCTGGAACGCGTCGACCGCGTCCCAGACCTCTCCACGCTCGACGGCCTTCTGTGCTGCGCGCATCAGGCCGGCTTCCGCACGTCGCTCCCCGAGCGCGGCTCGACGCGCCTCGCGGTCTGCGTCCATGGCGAAGGCGAGCGACACGAAGAGCCCGATCGTGACGGCCAGCAGCGTCGCGACCGTCCCTGCGACCAGCCCCCGATGTCGTCGCGTGAACTGCGTCACGCGGTACAGGCGACTCGGAGGCCGTGCCAGGATCGGTCGATGAACGAGGTACGCGCGAAGGTCCCGCGCGAGGTCGGCCGCCGAGGCGTAGCGGCGCGCGGGGTTCTTCTCGAGCGCTTTGCCGACGATGGTCGCGACGTCCCCGGCGAGTTCGGGGCGCAGCTGGTCGAGTCGGTCCGGCTCGCGCTCCCGAACGATCGTCATGGCGACCGGGAGCGGAAGCCCCACGAGGTCGTGCGGCAAGCGGCCGGCGAGGAGCTCGAACGCTAGGACGCCCAGCGCGTACACGTCCGCGCGCGGCGAGATCTCCTCCGGTCGGCCTTCGAACTGCTCGGGCGCCATGTAGGCGATCGTCCCGAGCAGATCCCCTTCTTCGGTCACGAGCGTGGTCAAGAGGTCCGAGCCCTCCGCGACGCGGGCGACGCCGAAGTCCAGGACCTTGGGCTGCCCGGTTCGATCGACCAGCACGTTGTCGGGCTTCAGGTCACGGTGGATCACGCCCATGTCGTGCGCGTGCTGGATCGCGTCGCACACGCGTGCCAGGAGCTCGAGCCGGCCGGCCGGAGGGAGCTTCCGCACGCGCGCGTGCGTGGCCAGGTCGTCTCCCTCCACGAGCTCCATCGCGAAGTAGGGCTGCGTGCCGCGCCCGACGTCCGCACTGCCGGCCTCGAAGATCTGGGCGATGCCGGCGTGCTGCAGGCGGCCGAGGAGCTCGGCCTCCTGGCGGAAGCGCTTGAGCCGGCGCTCCGTCGTGAGCAGAGGGTGCACGACCTTGAGGGCGATGCGCCGCCTCGGCGCGTCCTGCTCGGCCTCGTAGACGACGCCCATGCCTCCTTGCGCGATGCGCCGCAGGATTCGATACGGGCCGACGCGGTCCGGGCCGCGGGGATTCTCCTCGTCCTCCTCCAGCGCTCCGAGGACTCCCACCAGCTCGTCGCGCGCGCGCGCGACGCCCCGCTCCAGGAGCGGGTCCGCGGACTCCCGGTCGAACGCGAGCAGGAGCTCCTCCGCTTCGCGCCGACGCGATGCGTCCTCCCCGCACCGGTGCGCGAGCGCGGCGCGCCGCCGATCTCCGGAGAGCTCACGGGCCTCCTCGAACGCCGCT
>CAZDYS010000680.1:1723-2409 GCA_964509445.1 uncultured Planctomycetaceae bacterium | reverse complement strand
ACGCGGGCATGCTGCCGATCCACAAGGAGGTGGTGGAGCGCATGTTCACCTCGGGGCTGATCAAGCTCCTGTTCACCACCGAGACCTTCGCGCTCGGGATCAACATGCCCGCCCGCGCGGTGGTGTTCGCCTCCCTGCGGAAGTTCGACGGCATCGGCTTCGACTACCTGCGCACGCGGGACTTCCTGCAGATGGCCGGCCGCGCCGGGCGGCAGGGGCTGGACGAGCGCGGGCTGGTGATCGCCCACCTGGAGCCGCGCGACCTCGCCGACGCTCCCATGAAGCGCATCCTGCACGGCAAGCCCGAGCCCGTGCTCTCCCGCTTCCGCCTGTCCTACGCCACGATCCTGCACGTCTACGGAGCCCGCGGCCGCGAGGGCGTGCAGACCGCCTGGGACCAGAGCTTCAACCGCTACCAGCACCGCGCGCGCTCGAAGAAGGCGCGCGAGCGTAACCGCCGGCTCCAGCGCGCGATCGTGGACGCCCACGTCGACCTCTTGTTCGCGCTCGGCTACCTGGACGCCGACGCGGGCCCGGGGGACCCGGTGCTGACCCCGCGCGGTCGGCTGGCCCGCCTGTTCTACGGCTTCGAGCTGCAGCTGACGGAGATCCTGTTCCGCGGGGCCCTCGAGAACCTCCCGGCCAAGGCGATCGCGATCGTGTTCGTGGGGATGGTCTACGAGGAG
>CAZDYS010000680.1:0-1696 GCA_964509445.1 uncultured Planctomycetaceae bacterium | reverse complement strand
CTCCCAGCGCCTGTTCGGCGGCGTGCGGCGCCACGTCGACCAGATCGTCCGCTCGCTGACGGGCGCCGAAGCGGCCCACGGCATCCCCCACCCGCTGAAGGTGCCCGAGTGGGGCCTGAGCCCCTGCGTGGACCGCTGGTACGACGGGGTGCCCTTCGACGAGATCGAGGAAGAAACCGGACACACCCCCGGAGACGTCTGCCGGACGTTCCGCATGGCGATCCAGCTCATGCGCCAGGTGCGCCGCGCGGTGGATCCGGAGGACCCGCTGCGAGACCGGCTGGACGAGGCCGTGGAGGCCATGAACCGGCGCGAGGTGGACGCCCGCCACCAGCTCGAGCTGGGCTGATCTTTCCTGTAGGGGGGAAATTCGGAATGCGCGGTAGTCGAAGCCCGGCTCCCCGCTAGAGGGCTTGTCGCCTCCGTCCGATCCGCTAGAGTCCGACGTTTCGACCCGACCCGTGAAACCGATTCCGACCCCCTCCGGTCTCGACCCCACGGCCCCCCTCGATCCCCTGCGCGGGCGTTCCCAGCACCCGCACGAGAAGGCCTCTCCCCGGAGAGGTCGGTCCCCCTCCCGAACTCCTTCACCAGAGCCATGCAACGAGCCCTGATCCTGGCCGGCCTGTGGGCCGCCCCGATCATCGCCACCGAGTCCGCCACCGTGGAAACCGCGCAGATCTCGCCCCTGGCGGGCGGCGTGCAATCGGTGGAGATCCAGACCTCGGACGAGATGAAGCTGGCGGCCACCTTCTACGAGCCGCGCAAGAAGGAACGTTCCCCGGCCGTGCTCCTGGTGCACGACGCCGGCGGGAACCGGGATCAGCTGCAGGGCATCGCCGAGTCGCTGCAGAAGCGTGGCTTCGGCGTGCTCGCCGTCGACCTGCGCGGTCACGGCGAGAGCAAGTCGGACAAGGTCGACTGGCAAGAGCTCGACGAGAAGGGACAGGCGTCCCTGTGGCAACTCGCCCCGCGGGACATCAGCGCCGCCGCGGACTGGCTGCTCGAGCAAGAGCTCGTGCACTCGACCAACCTCTCCATGGTCGGCTTCCAGGCGGGCTGCGCGCTCGCCGCGCGCCACGCGGAGCAGGACGAGAACGTGATCTCGATGGTGCTGCTCTCCCCGCGCAAGCAGGACTTCGGCTTCGACGTGGAGCAGACGATCCTCAACGTGAACGGGCTGCCCACCTACGTGGTCGACAAGAAGAACCCGGAGGTCGAGCGCATGGTCACCGAGGCCAACGCGATGGGCTCCTCCGAGTGGATCACGTTCGACACGGTCAACTCGAAGAAGACCACCGTGCTCGACGACCGCAAGACCGCCTCGCGCGTGTCGAAGTGGCTCGCCGAGATCGCGCTGCCGAAGAAGGGCCGCTGACCGACCTGGCTCGGGAGTCGCCGCCGCGACTCCCGGGTCTCGAACCGCGTCCCGGGCTCCGCTCCGCGGGGCTCCAGGATCCGATCCCCGCCCCGGCGCAGCGCCGGCCCGCCGGGATCAGGGAGCGGAGGGATTCGCGGACGGCGCCCGCCAGCGCTCCGCGATCGCCACGGCGTTCGTGGCCGCCCCCACGCGCAGGTTGTCCGAGGTGAGCCAGAGCGCGAGCCCGTCGCTCGCCGCGCGCACTCGCGCGACCAGGACGTTGTCGCTCCCGGCCACGTCGCGCGGGGTCGCGCGCTCGGCCGGAACCAGCCGCAG
>CAZDYS010000679.1:0-2411 GCA_964509445.1 uncultured Planctomycetaceae bacterium | reverse complement strand
CGAGGCCCTGGAGGACGCGCAGGCCTGGCGAGCCGCGGCACGCCGCGCCGAGGAGGCCGGGGAGCCGGTGCCGACGCCCTCCCCCGCCCAGGCGCAGTTCGCCGCGGTCCTGGCGCGCGAGGTGCCGCTCCTCGTCACCGCGCACCGAGCGAGCGACCTCCTGCAGGCCTTGCGGATCGCGGACGAGTTCGAGGTCGAGCTCGTCCTGGACGGAGCCAGCGAGCTGGTCGACGTGCTGGAGCGCGTGCGGGAGTCCGACGCACGGGTCCTGCTGCCGTCGCCGCTCCGACTGGCGGGAACGGCACGGGGGAGCGAGGCCCTGCAGACCGCGACGAAGCTGGTCGAGGCGAACGTCCCGTTCGCGCTGCGGAGCGGCGCGCCCGAACCCGGTACCCCGACGCCGATCGTGCTGTTCGAGGCCGCCCAGGCGGCCGCCTACGGACTGCCGGTCGAGCGCGCGCTCGCCGCGGTGACGATCGACGCCGCGCGCATCCTCGGTCTCGAGCACCGCATCGGCTCGCTCGAGGTCGGCAAGGACGCCGACCTCGCGCTCTTCGACGACGACCCGTTCCAGTTCACCTCCCACTGCATCGGCGTCGTGATCGAGGGCGTCGTGGTCAGCGAGCGCAAGCGCTAGCCGGACGCCGCCCTCACAGCCGCATCAGCTGGTAGGCGCACCAGTGCAGGATGCGCTGCCCGATCGTGCGGTGCCGCCAGGCTTCGAGGTCGACCTGACGCGCGTTCTCGAGGTCGCGCTCGAAGTCGGCCTCGATCGCGGCCGCGATCCCCCGGTCGAGGAAGCACACGCTCACCTCGAGGTTGCGGCGGTAGGACCAGTAGTCGAGGTTGAACGAGCCCACGGACGCGTAGACCCCGTCGATGGTGGTCGTCTTCGCGTGCAGCGTCGGGGACTCGAGCTCGTAGAGCTTCACGCCGGCGCGCAGGAGCCGGCCGTAGAGGTGCTGGCTCGCCATGCGCACGAGCGGCACGTCGGAGAGCCCGGCCGTCAGGACGCGCACGTCCACGCCGCGCTTGGCGGCCTGCTCGAGCGTGCGCCGCAGGCGCCAGGGCGGGACGAAGTAGGGCGTCGTCAGGTAGCACCGCTCGACCGAACGGCGGACCGTCGTCCGCAGGGCGAGCTGGATCGCGCGGCGGTGGCGACGCAGGTTGGACTCGAGGATCTGCGCGAGGCAGCCGTCCCCCTCGGCGCGCTCCGGCTCGAGCGGGAGCGCGCTCTGCTGGCGGATCTCCTCGACGATGCGCGCGAGGTCCTCGACGCAGGGACCGCGGAGCTCGAGGTGCGTGTCGCGGAAGCGACCGTTGCCGAAGCGCGCGCCGGCGTAGTCCTCGGCGACGTTCATCCCGCCCGCGAACCCGACCTCACGGTCGCACACCAGGATCTTCTGGTGGTTGCGCACGAGGCGCGACACCGGCGTCGACCAGCGCAGCACCGGGTTGTACTCGATGATCGTCGCTCCGGCCCGGCGCAGAGGAGCGAGGTGCTCCTCCTCGAGGCGGTGCGATCCGAACGCGTCGATCACCAGCGTCACGTCGCAGCCGCGCTCGGCCGCGGCGCGCAGCGCGGCGAGCATCCGGAGCCCGACGGCGTCCGGTTCGAAGATGTAGGTGGTCATCGAGACCTCGCGCACCGCGGCCTCGATCGCCTCCCACATGCGCTCGTAGGCGTCGTCGCCGCTGCGGAACACCTCCACACGGTTGCCGAGGGACACGTGACCCAGCGGACGCAGGAGGCGCAGGGTCCCGCGCCAGCGGTCCCACAGGCGAAGCCAGCGCGGTTCGTCGACCGCGATCTCCGGGGCGAACACGCGGCGCACGGCCTGCTCGATGGATCCGGAGGCGCGCCCCGCCTCGGAGGACGCTCCGGGCCCGCGCGAGGCGTCTAGAGGCCCCTCGACAGGGCTTGTCCGGGATCCAGCCATGGGAGACAATCCGAGGATGCGTGTTCTCCAGCTCCATGTAAACGGGGACCGGGTCGAGGTCGGCGCGCCGGAGCACTGGACGCTCCTCGAGGTGCTGCGCTACCGCCTGGGACTCACGGGCTCGAAGCAGGGCTGCGACAAGGGCGACTGCGGCGCCTGCACCGTGCTGGTCGACGGCCGTCCGGTCCTGTCCTGCCTCACGCTCGCCGCGCTCGCGCAGGACAAGGAGATCCAGACGATCGAGGGCCTGATGCCGGCGCACATCGCGAACGGCGGCGAGGGAGCGGATCCGGTCCAGGAGGCCTTCGATCGCTGCGGCGCCCTGCAGTGCGGCTTCTGCCAGCCGGGCATGATGCTGTCCGCTCGCGCGCTCCTGAACGAGACGTCCTGCCCCTCGCGCGGGGAGATCAAGGATGCCCTGAGCGGGAACCTGTGCCGCTGCACGGGCTACACCCAGATCGTGCAGGCGGT
>CAZDYS010000678.1:0-2412 GCA_964509445.1 uncultured Planctomycetaceae bacterium | reverse complement strand
CCGTCGTCCCCGACCACGGCGCCGGCTTCGCGACGATCGACGAGGACGACGTGCTCGACCACCTGAAGCACGTGGCCGCGCCCGAGCTCGAGGGTCGCGACTCGCCCTCCGCGGGCCTCTTCCGCGTCGCCGACTACATCGAGGCGCGCCTGAAAGCGGCCGGGCTCGAGCCCGTGGGCAGCTCCTACCGCAACCCGTTCTCGCGCGAGTCGACCGTGCCGCTGCCCGCGGGGTGCAGCCTCGAGGTCGCGCGCGAGGAGGGCGAGAAGCCCACGGCCTACGCGCTGGGCCAGGACTACGTGCCGCTCGGCGTCTGCCGCGGCGAGGCTCAGGGCTCGCTGGTGTTCGCCGGCTTCGGCATCACGGGGACCAAGGAGCGCTACGACGACCTGCGCGGGCTGAAGATCGCCGGCAAGGTCGTGATGGCGCTGGAGGGGGAGCCACGCCACAAGAAGGTCTTCGACGGCCTGGAGCTCACGCGCGAGGCGGACCTCTTCCGCAAGGCCGCGAATCTGATGGACAAGGGCGCCGTGGGCGTGCTCTTCGTGCGCCGCAGACCTCCCGAGCCGACCGAGACCGAGAACGGGGAGCTGGAGCCTCCGAAGCTCGGGTACCGGCACACCTGGGCGCGCTGGAACGACGGCAAGGGCTACAAGCGCGAGAAGCGAGACCTCGAGATCCCGGTGCTCGAGATCTCCCAGGCGACGGCGAGCGCGCTGCTCGGCGAGGACGTCGCCAAGATCGCCGCGCGCATGGACAAGCGTGCCAAGCCCGAGCAACGCGAGCTCGACGAGGTGACGGTCTACCTGCGCGCGAGCTTCCGGGACGACGTCGTGCAGATGGACAACGTGGTCGGACTGCTCCCGGGCAGCGACCCGTCCGTCGCCTCCGAGGTCCTGGTGCTCGGCGCCCACTACGACCACATCGGCGTCGACCCCTGGGGACGTATCGGCTACGGCGCCGACGACAACGGCAGCGGCACGACGGCGCTGCTCGAGCTCGTCGACGCGATGGCCGCCGCGGCTCCGCGCCGGTCCGTCCTGTTCGCATTCTTCGCCGCGGAGGAGGACGGACTGATCGGCTCTCGCCGCTTCTGCGACGACCCTCCGATCGACCGCAAGCGCATGGTCGCCATGCTCAACATGGACATGCTCGGGGTCGGGGAGCGCGACGAGATCGTGGTGATCGGGACCCACGCGCACCCGGGCTTCCTCGGGACGCTGAAGCGCGCGAAGAAGCTCAAGTCGACCAAGGTCAAGTCCGTGGAGACCGACAAGGGACGCGACCTGTGGGAGCGTTCGGACCACTTCTCCTTCCACGAGATCGGCCTGCCCGTCCTGTTCTTCACCGAGGGCTACCCGGAGACGAACAACAAGGACTACCACACCTACCGCGACACGATCGAGTCGATCGACGTCGAGAAGATCACCCGAAGCGCCCGCTTCATCTTCAACACCGCCTGGCTGTGCGCGAACGAAGAGACCGCCTACCCCGCTCCCTGACCGCGCGCCTGTCCGCCTTCTGTCTCCCGCTCGCGCTGCTCGTCGTCGGCGCCTGCGGAGAACCGCCCCGTCGTCAGCGCCCGGTCGCGGCCAAGGAGAGCGCGGCTCCGGTCGAGAGCGACCGTCCCGGCGGTGCACCGGTCGCGGCCCCGGCGCCCTCCGGCAGACCGGCCGGCGCCTGGGACTCGCTCGTCGTGGACCTCGTCCGGGACGCCCAGGAGCGCGCCGTGCGCGAGTCGCGCGGGAAGGCTCGCGCAGGCGAGTTCGAGGTCTCCGTCCACGTGCGCGAGGTGGGTTCCGCCGGCGTCGAGCTCGCGCGGGTCGCGATCGACGAGCCGCGCATCCCGGCCTCCAACATGAAGCTGGTGACCACGGCGGCCGCGCTCGTGCTCCTCGGGACGGACCAGGAGTTCTCCACGCCGGTGGAGGCGCTGGGAGAGCTGCGCGGCGAGACCCTCGACGGGGACCTGGTCGTGCGCGCCTCGGGCGATCCGATCGTCCGCGCCGATGCGGACGCACGCGTCGAGGCGGTCCTCGACGCGCTCGACTACATTCACACCCGCAAGATCGTCCACTGCGACGTCAAGCCGGACAACATCTTCATCACCCGCGACCCCTACAACCGTCGCCTGGTGATCGTAAAGCTCATCGACTTCGGAGTGTGTCGCAGTCTCGAGGGGCCGCCGCCCCAGGAGATCAGCGGGGACCCGCGCTACATGGCGCCCGAGCAGACCATGCTCGGCGTGCCCTTCGATCACCGGGCCGACGTGTACTCGCTCGGGGTCACCATCTTCGAGACCATCACCGGGCGGCACCCCTTCGCGGAGTACCTCGCCGCCGACCCGGCGGGGCTGCTGGCCATGCAGTGCGCGGTGGACGATCTCGAGGCCTACCTCGAGCACGATCCCGC
>CAZDYS010000677.1:0-2416 GCA_964509445.1 uncultured Planctomycetaceae bacterium | reverse complement strand
CGGCGCAGGATCATGCGCTCGCCGAGCGGCCCCTCGGCGCGCTTGACGCGCACCAGCTTGACCCGCTTCTTCCGCATCAACAGCAGGGAGAGCAGGAATCGCAGCTCTCCGAGCCGCTCCTCCTCCCGGCCCTCGAGCGCCAGGAACAGCCGCTCGACCGCGTCGAAGTCCACGGCCAGGCCGCGCTTCTTGTCCGGCTTGCGGCGGGTGCGCCAGAACACCACGTCCTGGGGCAGCGCGTCGTCGTTCTCGAAGCAGGACAGACAGCGGTCCTCGCGCCCGAGCGACTCGGGCTCGAGGAGCAGGATCGAGAAGAGCGCCTCGCCCTCCTCGAAGTCACGGGAGCAGCGCGCGCAGCCCTCGTGCTTCTTCGGTGTTCGCCAGTCGGCCAAGCGCGGGAGTATACGGCCTCGAAGGGCCGAAAGCGCCGTCTTGGGGCGTCTCAGCCCGCGTAGATCGCCTCCAGGCGGTCGCAGATCTCCTCCAGCGTCGGGATCGGCGGTCGGCCGGCCGCGAGCCGGTCGTAGAGCGCCGCGTCGGAGGCCAGCCGCTCGAGCGCGGACGCCAGCGCCCGGTCGTCCCCGCGCGGAAAGGTCAGCCCGCTGACCCCGTCCTCCACGGACTCCCCCATCCCGCCGAGCGCCGTGGTCACCACCGGGAGACCGTTGCGGTACGCCTCCTGGATCGTGATGGGCATGTTCTCGACCCAGATCGAGGGCACCACCAGGCAGTCCACGGAGCCCAGGATCTCGTCGATGCGCGGCGGCTCGAACGGTCCGTGGAACGTCACGGCGCTCCCCTCGGCCTCGCGCTGGAGCTCCGCGACGTACTCCGGGAACCAGTCGAGGTGTCCGTGCACGTGCAGCTCCGCGGGGACGCCCGCGAGGTGACGGAAGGCGCGCACGAGGACGTGCACCCCCTTGGTCGGATAGATGCCCCCGACGTAGCCGACGCGCAGCGGACGGTCGACGGCGCGCCGACGCGGCTCGTGGAGCGCGCCCGGGTAGCCCGCCTTCGCGACCACGACGTCCTCGCGCCGGACCCAGCCGGCCGCGGCGAACCGGTCGGCGAGGTAGTGCGAGGGCGAGATCACGACGTCCGCCTGAGCGAGGCAGGAGCGGTGCAGCGCGAAGCGCTCGGCGGCGGCCCGCGCGTAGAGCGCCTCGCCCTCGAGCCCCCAGCGCTCCGGCAGCGCGGGGTGCCGGTGCAGACACGCGTGACACCCACCGTCCGGCGCCTCCTCGGTGTAGCGACACAGCGACTCGTCGGGACGCATCAGCGTCGCGGCGTCGCACAGGAGGTGGTAGTCGTGCAGGGTGACCACGACGCGCGCACCGCTCTCCTTGGCCGCCTCGATCGCGCGAGCGCCCCAGAGCGCGAGGTGATGGAAGTGCACCACGTCGGGACGCAGGCGCGCGAGCTGCGCGCGGAAGGCCTCCAGGGAGGCCGCCTCCTCCCAGGTCTCGCGCAGGTCCTCGTACTCCCGCTGGTGGACGACCTCGACCGTCCGCACGCCGTCGAGCGTCCCCTCCCGCACGGTCCCCGCGGGAACCGACAGGTCGCGCTCCGTGAAGAGGGACACGACCGCGTGCCCCCGACGCGTGAGCTCGGTGGCGGTCTGGTGAGCGTGAACCTCCGAGCCACCCTTGTGGAGCGGCAGGTAGTCGTGCAGCGCGATCAGGATCTTCATGCGAAGCCGAGCTCTTCGGCAGACCTGCGGCGGAGGCTGGCATCCCACTCCTCCTCCTCGGCGTTGCGCAGACGCGCGCTCCACCAGTCGATCACGGGACGCTCCGGCGCGCCACGCTCGAGCACGCGTTCGTAGACGGCGAGCACGCGTTCGACGTGCTCCTCGTTCGAGGGCGCGAAGCCCGCGAGCTCCGGGAGTCCGTCGCGCGTGCGTTCGAGCAGCGCTGGCTCCTCGAGCAGGCGCTGCAGGAGGTGCGCGAGCGAGCCGGCGTCGCGCGGCTCGTAGAACAGCGCTCCGGCGCCTTCCCGCAGACGCTCCGCGTAGGCGCCCGAGCGCGGCAGGAGCATCGGGAGTCCCAGCGCGACGGCCTCGTCGAGCACGAGGCCCCAGGTCTCGCTCGCGCGCGTCCCGCTGACCATCGCGTCGACGGCGGTGACCGGATGGTCGGCCAGCTGCTCGAGCGAGAAGCCGCCGTGGAAGTGGACCGCGAGGCCCTCGGCCCGCGTGCGCAGGTCGGCCGCGAAGCCGGCGTCGGGCTCCTCGCCCGCGAGGTGCAGCTCGACGCGCGTCGGGTCGGGAAGCGCGCGGAGCGCGTCGACCAAGAGGTCCTGTCCCTTGAGCGGGTGCAGGTGCCCCCAGGCGCCAAGCACGAGGCGTCCGGCGGTCGCGCTGCGCGGAGCGACGCGCGGGAGCGCGAGGTCGCGGCCGTGCGGAACGACCTCGACC
>CAZDYS010000676.1:0-2424 GCA_964509445.1 uncultured Planctomycetaceae bacterium | reverse complement strand
CTCCTCCGCGAAGGCGGCCACGCCGTTGCGCGCCGGCAGGAGCGCCGCGACCTCGTCGAGGTTCGGCGGCCAGTTCAGCCAGGTGGAGCGCGGCAGGTCCAGGAGGGAGCGCGCCTGGCGTCGGTCCTCGCCGAGCACGACCAGCCGCCACTCCGGGTGGCGCTCGAGGAACCGGCGCACGAAGCCGACGTCCTCGCCGGGAACGCGCTCGGTGTCCAGCAGCAAGGTTCCCTCGCGGGGTCGCTGGGAAAGGAGCTCCTCGAGGTCGGAGAGCCCGAGCTGGCGGTGCGGCTCCACCGCGGATTCCAACCCGGAAACGCCGTTGTCGACGGTCCGGGTGGTCCCCAGTGCGGCCAGGACGGCGCCCAGCTCGCGCGGGCGCCGGCCGGCTCCGATCAGGAGAACCGGCTTCGATCGTGTCGTGGTGTCCTCGGTGTTCGGCATGATGCAGCGACCATGGTAGCCGGGGGCCACGAGCCCTCAACCCGAGAACCCTCCCGACCGGGTCCAGGATGCCCGCCCGAACGGACGATGGGGCTCTCGAGCCTCCCCCCACGCCCTTGAAGCCCGTCCAGCTGTCCATCGTCGTCCCCATCTTCAACGAGGAAGAGAGCCTGCCGATCCTCCAGGAGGAGATCGGACGGGCCCTCGACGGCCTCAGCGAGGACTGGAAGCCGGCCGAGATCCTGTACGTCGACGACTGCTCGACGGACGGCAGCCTCGGGCTGATGGTCGACCTGGTGCGCCAGGACGAGCGCGTGCGCGTGGTCAAGTTCCGACGCAACTTCGGGCAGACGGCGGCCCTCGCAGCCGGCTTCGACGAGGCGCGCGGACGCGTGGTCGTCACGCTCGACGGGGACCTGCAGAACGACCCGGCCGACATCCCGCGCATGCTCGAGGAACTGGAGAAGGGCTTCGACGTCGTGGCCGGCTGGCGCAAGAAGCGTCACGACGGCTTCGTGCTCCGTCGCCTGCCGTCGATCATCGCGAACAAGCTGATCGCGCGGACGACCGGCGTGTGGATCCACGACACCGGCTGCACGCTCAAGGCCTTCCGCGCGCAGGTCGTGAAGTCGATGACGCTGTACGCCGAGCAGCACCGCTTCCTGCCGGTCCTGTCCGCCGGTTCCGGCGCGCGCGTGAGCGAGATGGTGGTCAACCACCGACCGCGTCAGTTCGGCAGCAGCAAGTACGGCATCGGACGCGCGTTCCGCGTGCTCTTCGACCTCTTCGTGATCAAGTACATCGCGCAGTTCTCGCATCGGCCGATCCAGTACTTCGGCGTCATGGCGCTCACCACCATGGCCCTCGGCATCGCGTTCGGTTTCGTCGCGCTCCTCAGCCTGGGTCTCGAGGAGGGGCCCGCCCTCTCCCTCAACGACTGGGAGATGGCGGTCGTGACGATCCTTGCGATCGTGTTCTCCTGCGGCGTCTACTTCTCGTTCCTCGGGCTCCTGGCGGAGCTGGCCGTGAAGGCCAGCGGCATGCACCGCCGCAGCACCCTGGACCGCATCCTCAACGAGCTCCACGGATGACCATCCGTACCGACAGCGAAGTCTTCCACGCTCCACGGACCGGCAAGGCACAGCCGCGCTCCGGCATCCAGCCCTGCGACTGGGCCGACGACCCCGAGCTCGACGTCTCCGTGGTCGTGCCCGTCTCGAGCCCCGACGCCGACGTGCGCGAGCTGATCGAGGCGCTGGGCGTCGAGCTGCAGCAGCAGGGCCGCCGGTGGGAAGTGATCTTCGTCTTCGACGGCGTGACGGGGACCGCCTGGGAGTCGACCCAGAAGCTCCGCGCGCTGTACGGCCGCCGCGTGCGGTCGATCTCCTTCAAGAACCCCTTCGGGGAGTCCGTGTGCCTCTCGGCGGCGATGGAGCGCGCGCGCGGCAACTACATCGTGACCTCGCCGCAGTACGTCCAGGTCGACCCGATCGAGCTGCGCCCGATGCTGGCGGCCCTGGACGAGGGCGCCGACTTCGTCACGCCCTGGCGGCACCCGCGCGTGGACCCCTGGCTGAACCGGCTGCAGTCCTCGGCCTTCAACCTGGTCATCCGGAGCATCATCCGGATGAACTTCCACGACCTGAACTGCTACTTCCGCGCGATCCGCCGCGACGTCCTCGACGACGTGGCCGTCTACGGCGAGATGTACCGCTTCCTGCCGGTCATCGCCTACCGCCAGGGGTACAAGGTCGTCGAGGTCCGCGTACGCCACCTCAAGGAGTGGGGCCGCACCGGCTTCTTCGGGGTCGGCATCTACAGCCGCCGCTTCCTGGACATCCTCGCGGTGATGTTCCTGACGAAGTTCACGCTGAAGCCGCTGCGCTTCTTCGGGACCATCGGAGGCGCCTTCGGGCTGGTCGGCTTCGCGATCTGCCTGTGGCTGTCGATCCAGAAGCTCTTCATGGCGGGCCCGGGCCT
>CAZDYS010000675.1:0-2428 GCA_964509445.1 uncultured Planctomycetaceae bacterium | reverse complement strand
CTCGCGCTGCGCTTCGACGGCCTGCGCAGCGGCGCGCGCGCACTGGCCGCCCAGCTCGAGCAGGGCCCCGCGGACGACTGGGACGCGCTGCGCACGCACTTCGGCACGCTCTCGCGCCACGTGGTCGGCGTCCTGCGCGAGGACCAGCCGCTGCGCGTCACGAACGGCGAGCTGCACGTCTTCCGCTGCCCCATGGCCGCCGACTTCGGCTACGAGCTGTGGGTGCACCCGAGCGCCGAGCTCCTCAACCCGTACATGGGCCAGGCGATGCTCGAGTGCGGGCTCGAGGTCGGGCTGGACTGATCCATGCTCGCGCGCTGGATCGACTTCTCGCTCGAGCACCGCTTCCTGGTCTGCGTGCTCGCGGTGCTGCTCGCGCTGTTCGGCGTCGCGGCGCTGCCGGACCTGCCGCTGGACGCGATCCCGGACCTGTCGGACGTGCAGGTCATCGTGCACACGGACGTCCCCGGGAGCGATCCGGAGACGGTCGAGGACCAGGTCACCTATCCGATCTCGAGTTCGCTCGGCGGTGTCCCGCGCGTGCGCGACGTGCGCGGGTTCTCGTTCTTCGGGTTGAGCTTCGTCTACGTGCTCTTCGAGGACGGGACGGATCCCTACTGGGCGCGCAGCCGCGTGCTCGAGCGGCTCAGCCAGGCCAAGCGCCAGCTGCCGGAGGGGATCGAGCCGAGCTTGGGGCCCGACGCGAGCGGCATGGGCTGGGTGTACCTCTACACGCTGGAGGACACGACCGGCGCGCTGCACCTGGGCGAGCTGCGCGCGCTGCAGGACACCTTCGTCCGGCTGCAGCTCGAGAGCGTGCCCGGGGTGGCCGAGGTGGCGACCCTGGGCGGGGCGGAGAAGCGCTTCCAGGTCACCGTCGACCCGCGCGTCCTGGCGGCGCTCGACCTGCCGCTCTCGAAGCTCGTCGCCGCGCTGAAGCGCTCGAACGCGGACGTCGGCGCGCGCGTCGTCGAGCTCGCGGAGACGGAGTTCATGGTGCGCAGCCGCGGCGGCGTGGAGTCGCTCGAGGACCTCGCGTCGATCGCCTTCGCCACGGACGCCGCCGGCACGCCGATCCGCGTGCGCGACGTCGCCACCTGCGAGCTCGTGCCGGACATCGAGCGCGGCATCGCCGACAAGAACGGGCGGGGCGAGGTCGTCGCGGGCATCGTGACGATGCGCTACGGCGAGAACGCGCTGAACGTCATCGACGCGGTGAAGGCGAAGATCGCCGAGCTCGAGGACGGCCTGCCGCCGGGCGTCGTGATCGAGAAGGCCTACGACCGCTCGGGGCTGATCCGCCGCTCGATCCGCACCCTGACGCGGCAGCTCGTGGAGGAGCTCCTGATCGTCGCGCTGGTCTGCGTCGTGTTCCTGTGGCACGCGCGCAGCGCGCTCGTGTCCGTCGTCGTGCTGCCGCTCGGGATCCTCGCGACGCTGCTCGCGATGCGGCTCTTCGGTGTCAACGCGAACATCATGTCCCTTGGCGGTATCGCGATCGCGATCGGCGCGATGGTCGACGCGAGCGTGGTCATGGTGGAGAACTTCCACAAGCACAAGGAGGCCGCGGGGCGCGACGTCGACCACTGGCAGCTCGTGCGCCGGGCGACGCGCGAGGTCGGACCCGCGCTGTTCTTCTCGCTGCTCGTGATCACCGTCTCGTTCCTGCCGGTGTTCGCGCTCGAGGACCAGGCCGGCCGGCTGTTCGAGCCGCTGGCGCTGACGAAGACGCTCGCGATGGCCTCCGCCGCGGTGCTCACCCTGCTCGTGATGCCGGTCCTGATCGGCTTCTTCGTGCGCGGGGAGGTGCGCGCCGAGCGCGACAACCCGGTCAGCCGCGGGATGATCGCGCTCTACCTGCCGGTACTGCGCTTCGCGCTGCGTCACCGGGCGCTCTCGATCGGCGCGGCGCTCGTGCTCCTGGTCGTCACCGTGATCCCGTTCCTGCGGCTGGGCTCCGAGTTCATGCCCGCGATCCGCGAGGGCGACGCGCTCGCGATGCCGACCACGCTGCCGGGGATCTCGAGCACCGAGGCGCGGCGCACGCTGCAGATCCAGGACCGGCTGCTGGCGGGCTTCCCGGAGGTCGAGGTCGTGCTGGGCAAGATCGGGCGCGCGGACACGGCGCTCGATCCCGCGCCCCTCAGCATGGTGGAGACGCACATCACGCTGCACCCCGAGGAGGCCTGGCCCGAGCGGCTCTTGGAGCACGCCTGGCTGGAGGAGCGCGCCGCGGAGCTCGTGGAGGAGGCGCTGGGCAGCGCGCTGGTGGACCCGGACCCCGGGCTCGAGGTGGCGGAGCTCGCCCGCGCGCTGGCGGAGCGCGTGCGCACCGACGGGAACCGGTGGATCCGCGCGAAGCTCGTGGCCGGGGCCGCCCCGGCCGGCATTCGCGCGCACCTGCCGGCGGCGCTCACGCGCTGGCTGG
>CAZDYS010000674.1:0-2430 GCA_964509445.1 uncultured Planctomycetaceae bacterium | reverse complement strand
GCGCGGAGGACGGACGCGGCCAGGCCGACAGCTTGTGCGCGAGGGCGCGCTCGATCCCGTTGACCGGGTTGCCGGCGGTGTTGAACCACCGCTCCCAGCCGCCCGGAGTCCCCTCCCAGGGGTCGACGTCGTTCCAGACGCGCAGGTAGCCGTCCGGGATGAGGATCTCGAGACCGATGTCCCGCCGGTTGAAGACGTTGATCGCGCCCGTCAGCAGCGTGGCGTAGTCGATCATGTCCTGGTCCGAGGCGAACGCCGCACGGATGCGGTAGTCGCAGTCCACGAACATCTCCACCGAGCGCAGCTTCGGACGCGGCACGGACCGCAGCTCGACCGGACGCTCCTCGTCGCGCTCCCCGAGCAGCGCCTCCACTCCGGCGGAGGCATGGTCGTGGTCCGGGTGCGCCGGCGCGCCCTCGAAGATCGCGCTGTTCGCGATCGCGAGGTCCTGGCCGCCGGGACCGGTGGACAGGAGGTACTGCTCCCCGTCGAGCGACAGGAACCCGTGCAGCATCGTGGGCGTGATCCCGAGGAACCCGCGGCTCTGGTGCCCGGGGACGTGCGCGCGGAACATCCTCACGCTCGGGGCCAGGCGCTGTTCCTCGCCGTCGGTCATCACGCGCGCGGTCCCCCCCTCTTCCCAGACGCGCAGCGGCTGCAGGAGCAGCTCGACCTCGCGTCCATCGGGCAGCGGGAAGCCGGTGACCGTGGCGAGCGCGCCGTCCTCGTGCAGCAGCGCGAAGGGCGCGTAGTCGTGCGCGTCGAAGCTGGCCTTCACGTAGCCGTGGTCGCCGGTGTCCTCGAGCCTCTGGAACGGACTCGGCAGCTCCGCCTGGCGTTGAGCTCCCGCCGGGCCCGCGAGGAGACCGAGCAGCAGGAGAGACCCGAGAGACGTGCGCGGGAGGAGAGAGGCAGGACGCATGAGGGACTCCGGAGGTCGAAGGGCAACGGACGGACGCCGGATCGGCTCCGCCACCATACGGCCAAAGCCCGGCGAGGAGGGGGTTCGGCCCGGGCGGAGTCCCGTCGGAGCCGCGTGACGCGCCGGAATCCGGGCGTCTTGCTCCCCCGAGCCGACGCAGGCGGCAGAATCCACCTCATGAGCAGCCCCAGGATCGAAGATCTGTTGCGCGCCGAGAACCTGCCCGGCGTCGACACCGAGATCGCGCCGGACGACGAGATGTTCGTCGGAGACCACGACCAGTACCACGAGTCCGGTCGCTCGATGCTGCGCAACATCGCGCTGGCCCTCGTCGGTGCCGGCCGCCCGCGCGCGGAGCGCATCCTGGACCTGCCCTGCGGACACGGGCGCTCGATGCGCTATCTGCGCGCCGCCTTCCCGGAGGCCGAGATCGTCGGCTGCGACCTCAATCGCTCCGGCGTCGACTGGTGCAGCGAGCACTTCGGCGCGAAGCCGGTCTACTCCGAGATCGAGCCGGACCGGATCCCCATCGAGGGCGCGTTCGACCTGATCTGGTGCGGCTCCCTGCTCACGCACCTCGACGCGCCGCGGTGGGCGGACTTCCTGTCGCTGTTCGAACGGCTGCTGGCCCCCGGTGGCTCGCTGGTCGTCACGCTGCACGGGCGCCTGTCGCTCCAGTGGCTCCAGGACGACCACACCTACGGCCTCGACGAGGACGGGGTCCGGCGGGTGCTCGAGGGCGTCCGGCGGGAGGGCTTCGGCTACGCGGACTACCCGGGACAGCCGGGCTACGGCATCTCGGTCTCGCTGCCGGACTGGGTGATGCGCGAGCTCGTGCGCCGCGGGACCCTGTTGATCGCCGGCTACCACGAGATGGGCTGGCACGAGCACCAGGACGTGCTCGTGTGCCGCAAGCTCCCGGGCTCCTGATGCGCGGGCGCGTCGTCCGAGGGCTCCTGGCCCTCCTGCTCCCCGCGATCACGGCGGCCCAGACCCCCGCCGAGGCGGACCCCGAGGCCGGACCGCGCGGGCGGACGCACTACCTCGGGCGCGAGGTGGCGCGCACGATGCACTGGAGCGGTGCCGAGTGGCTCCTGCGCGCCACGCGCGAGGACGAGGAGCAGGCCTCGGTGCTGTTCGAGGCGCTCGCCGTGCGCGAGGGCGACACCGTCTGCGACCTGGGCTGCGGCAACGGCTTCTACACGCTTCCGCTCGCGGAACGCGTCGGTCCCGACGGGCGCGTGCTGGCGGTGGACATCCAGGCTCCGATGCTCGAGCTCCTGGAGCAGCGCCTGCGCGCGGCCGAGCTGACCAACGTCGAGACGGTCCACGGCACCGTGCGCGACCCCAGGCTTCCCCCGAACGCACTCGACCTCGTGCTGCTGGTCGACGTCTACCACGAGCTCAGTCATCCGGTCTCGACGCTGCGGAGCGTGCGAGCCGCGCTGAAGGAGGAGGGTCGCCTCGTGCTGGCGGAGTTCCGCGCGGAGGATCCGGACGTCCCCATC
>CAZDYS010000673.1:0-2435 GCA_964509445.1 uncultured Planctomycetaceae bacterium | reverse complement strand
CGTTGTAGAGGTGCGTCGCTCCGGTCTCTCCGCCCCGCCGCGCGTTCGCGTCGGCGGCGGTCCGCGCCTCGGCCGCCGTCGCGAGGCTGTGCCCGAACGACACGCGGACGCCGGCGCGCGCGAGCTCCTCGACCAGGTCCGCAGCGCCCGGCAGCTCCGGCGCGAGGGTGACGGTGCGGATGCCGCGTCCGTCGCCGGTCGCCGGCCCGAGGATCGCGCGCAAGGACGCGACCGAGGGCTCCGCGAGACCGTCACGAGGCAGCGCTCCCGCGCAGTTCGGGTTCACGAACGGCCCCTCGAGGTGGAGGCCGAGCACGCGCGCGCCTCCCCCCTCGCGCTCGAGCTCGCGAGCGCGGCTCCAGACGCGCTCCGAGGCGGCGCCGAGCTCGTCCGGGCGCGTGGGGAACAGCGTGGGGAGGAACGAGGTCGTCCCCTCGCTCGCGAGGGCCGCGGCCATGCCGGCGAGCCCGGTGGAAGTCGGTTCGTCGCCCTCCTCCTCCAGCGGGCGGCAGCCGCCGTAGCCGTGCACGTGCAGGTCGATCAGTCCGGGCGCGACGATCGGAAGATCGGCCTGCTCCGTCGAAGCGTCCTCCGCGAGACGCACGGACCCGATCCGATCGCCGTCGAGGGTCACGGTGCCGGTCTCCAGCACCCCGTCGAGCAGCAGGCGGCCGAACAGCTCCGTCACGCGTCGTCCTCGCGCTGGGCGTACCACAGGGAGTTCGAGCCGTAGACGCGCTCGCGCACGGCGAGGTCCGGGTCGAACGCGTGCTCGTCGAGCCGTCGGCGCGGTGCGTGGAAGACGAGCACGCCCTCCGGGGCGAGCACGTCGCGCACGAGCCGGTGGGCAGCCGTCAGGACGTTGGCCGCGGCGTCGAAGTCGGACAGCAGGGGGTAGGGCGGATCGAAGAAGACGATGTCGGCCCAGGCGCTCGCGGGGGCGGGCGGCGCGCCCTCGGTGCCGCGCACGCCTCCCCAGGCCCGGGGCGCGAGCGCGTCGTCACAGGCGACCGTCGCACGGTCCTCCAGCGCGAGCTCCGTCACGTTGGCCCGCAGGAGCTGCGCCGTCCGCTCGTCACGCTCGACGAAGCGGGCGCGCGCGGCCCCGCGGGAGAGCGCCTCCAGGCCGAGGCTGCCGCTGCCGGCGAACAGATCGAGGACGCGCGCGTCGTCGGCCAGCCAGGGGCCCAGGGTCGAGAACATCGCCTCGCGCACGCGGTCGAGCATCGGCCGCGTCCCGCGACCGGGCGGCGCCTGGATGCGACGGCCGCGCAGGGTGCCTCCGATGATCCGCACGGGGCGAGGGTACGGACTCCCTCCTCCGAACGGAGCGACGGATCGATACAATCGGAGGCGAGGCTTCCTCTTTGCTCCGACTGCACGTCAACGTCGATCACGTCGCCACCGTCCGCCAGGCGCGGCGCATCTCCCGACCGGACCCGGTCGAGTGGGCCCTCGAGGCCGAGCGAGCCGGAGCCCACGGCATCACCTGCCACCTGCGCAAGGACCGCCGGCACGTGCAGGACGACGACGTCGTGCGGCTGCGCGAGCAAATCGGGACGCTCCTGAACCTCGAGTGCTCGCTGGACGAGGAGATGGTCGGCATCGCGCTCGCCAGCGGCGCGGACGAGATCTGCCTCGTGCCCGAGAATCGCCAGGAGGTGACGACCGAGGGCGGCCTGGACGTGCAGGCGGAGTGGAACCGTCTGGCGGCCGCGCTGCCGCGGTTCCGGGACGGCGGCTTCACGGTCAGCCTGTTCGTCGACCCCGAGCCCACGCAGCTCGAGGCGGCGGCCGAGCTCGGCGCCCACTTCGTCGAGCTGCACACCGGTTGCTACGCGAACGCGAGCGGCGCCGATCGCGAGCGCGAGCTGGAGCGGCTGGCGAAGGCCGCCGAACACGCGCACGAGCTCGGACTGCGGATCAACGCGGGACACGGGCTCGACCTCGACAACCTCGCGCCGATCACGCGCCTCCCGCACCTCGAGGAGCTCAACATCGGGCACGCGCTCGTCGCGCGCTCGCTGTTCGTCGGCGTGGAGCGAGCCATCCGCGAGATGCTGGACATCCTGGAGACGGTCGCGTGACGCGCGGGGAGCCCCTGCTCGGCGGGACGACGACCGCGCTCCCCACTCCGTTCACGGAGCACGGCGAGCGCGTCGACTACGCGGCCCTGCACGGCCTCCTGGAGCGACAGGTGGTCGGCGGCGTCCAGGCCGTGGTCGTCTCGGGCTCGACCGGTGAGTCCGGGTCGTTGACCTTCGACGAGCGCTGCGCGCTGTACGAGTTCGTCGCCGGAAGTGCGCGCGGGCGCGTCACGGTCCTCGCGGGCATCGGCGCTTCCGACACGCGCGTGGTCTGCCGGCTCGCGCGCGCCGCCGAGAGCGCCGGCGTCGATGCGCTGCTGGTCGCGCCGCCGCCCTACGCGCGCCCGA
>CAZDYS010000672.1:0-2435 GCA_964509445.1 uncultured Planctomycetaceae bacterium | reverse complement strand
GTCGTGACGGACCGCGAGGGACGCCCGGTCGTCGGAGCCTCCGTCGCCCTTGGTGCCGGCGAGGTGTTCGGCGTCGGCGCGCGCCTCTTGGACCTCGACACCACGACCGACGAGGAGGGGCGCTTCCGGTTCGAGGAGGTGGTGGGGGGCTCGAAGCGCCTCACCGTCGAGGCCGCAGGCTTCGAGCCCGCGCGTCGTCTGGTGAACTTGCCCGAGGGAGACGACCTGACGCTCGACCCGATCGTGATGAGCCAGGGGGCGATCCTGAGCGGGCGCGTGTTCGACCCGTCCGGGCGCCCGGTCGAGGGGGCCGCGCTGACGCTGCTCGACGCGCCCGAGGGAGCGCTCATCGGAGGGCCGACCGGCGACCCCGACGCGCTGACGGACGCCACCGGAGCGTTCCGCCTGGATCAGGTCCCGCTCGGCGCCTGGCGCGTGCTCGTGCGCGACCGGCGCTTCCCGGACGCCGTCTTCGAGGGACTGGCGGAGGTGGCCGGGCAGGAGCTCGCGGAACAGCGCTTCGAGCTCTCTCCCGGCGCCGCGATCCGCGGGCGCGTGAGCGGGCTGCCGGAGGCTCCGGACGACGGGCTGATGGTCGTCGCGACGAAGGTGGGCAGCACCTGGTTCGACTGGCAGGACTCCCGCTCCGCCTCCGTCGACGCCAGCGGTCGGTTCGAGGTCGAGGGCCTCGTGCCGGAGACGGACTACCACCTGGACCTGCGCGTCCCGCGCTCCACGGGCGGAGGGCTGCCGGGCGAGACGCGCGCCGCTCGCGTCGACGCGCGCTCCGGCGACGGCAACGTCGTGATTCCCTACCAGCGTGCTGCCGTGCTCGTGTTCCAGGTGATCGACGCGAAGACGCGCGAGCCGATCGAGGACTTCACCGTCGAGGCCGGTCCCGACTGGACCAACGCGCTCGAGGACGAGCGCGGCCAGACGCTGCGCAGCCACCCCGACGGCCGCGTGCGCTTCGGGAACCTGCGTCCCAAGGAGGTCACCGATCGGTTCACGCTGGTCGTCGACGCCAACGGCTACGCGCCCTACCGCCGCGAGGGCATCGCGCTGGCGAGCGGCCAGGAGTACGACCTCGGCCAGGTGTTCCTGGAGCCCGTGCCGCGGGTCCTGGTGACCGTGGTCGACGCGCTCACGAAGAAGCCGGTCGAGGACGCGATCGTCACGCTCGATCGGGAGCAGGCCGGGGGCGGCCTGGGCCAGAGCATGCGCATCGAGACCGAGGTCGACGCCCAGGGGCGGACCCACCTCCTGACCGGCGACGTGCGCGGCCGCACGGACGCGGAGGGGCGCGCGGAGCTCACCAGCCTCGAGGGCGAGGTCGTCACGCTGCGCGTCCTGTCCAGCGAGCACGCGACCTGGATGCTCGAGGGACTCGCGCTGCCGGAGGGCGACAGCTACGAGACGACCGTGCTGCTCACGCCCGGCGGAGTCGTGACCGTGCGCACGGTCGATCCCGACGGCAACCCCGTCGGGCGCGTCGAGATCGAGCACGAGGGGCCCAACGACCCGAATCTCCCGAAGATCCCGGGGTTCGGTCCGCCGCCCGCGGTCACGAACTCCGAGGGCATGGTGCGGATCGCGAAGCTCGCGCCGGGGACGCACCGCCTGCGCATCCTCGAGGACTCCGGCGGGATGGCCTCGGGCAACTTCGCGTTCCACGTGGACGACGGGACCTCCGACGACGCCTCCTGGACGCTGCTGGAGGTCGAGGAGGGCGGCGAGTACGAGCTCACGCTCCAGGCCGCCCCGCGCGGAGTGCTCAGCGGGCGCGTCACGGAGGAGGGTCGCGCGCTCGCCGGCGCCGAGCTCCGGCTCGAGAAGCGCGGCGGCGGTCCGTCGTTCGCGCTGCCCGGCATGGGCGGCGGGGACGGTCCCACGGCGCGCACGGACGGTTCCGGCGACTACGAGCTGCGCGACGTCAAGGAGGGCGACTACACGCTCGTCATCCGTCACCCCACGCGGGAGATGGCCTCGCGTTTCGACGTCTCGGTCGAGCGCGGTCGCAACACGTTCGACGTCGACCTGCCGCTGTCCATCGTCGAGGGCGTGATCACGTCCCAGGACGGGCAGCCCCTCGAGGGCATTCGCGTGCGCGCCGAGGCCTTCGAGGAGGAACAGACCACGGCGAGCTTCGTCATCATGGTCAGCGACGGTGGGGGGGGACCGGCCGGCGGCATGATCACCTCCGACGACTTCCGCGGCGAGCCGGAGCGGACCGACTCCGAGGGGCGGTATCGCCTGCGCGGCGTCGCGCCGGACCAGGAGCTCGTGATCGTCGCCTCCGGACCGACCGTGCAGGAGGGCAAGAGCGAGCCGGTCGTGGTGCCCGCCGGAGACGTCGTCGACGGGGTCGACTTCCAGCTGCAGGAGGCCGGTGCGCTGGACGTCGCGGTGTTCGACGCCTTCGGGGAGCCGAAGGG
>CAZDYS010000671.1:0-2445 GCA_964509445.1 uncultured Planctomycetaceae bacterium | reverse complement strand
TACACTCTTTCCCTAGACGTGTGCTCTTCCGATCTATCGCCGTACCTACCAGGGTCGTCTAGGGAAAGAGTGTACTCGGCCAGCTCCAGGGATCCGGCCTCCTCCGCGTCCAGCACCTCCTGCACCGCGACCAGCCCCGCGAGCCACTCCCCGCGGCGCGCGGCGTCGATCGCCGGCGCGATGCGTGCGGCGTGCGTTGCCGGCAGCGCGGCGCTCTCGACCGCCTCCGTCTGCGGTAGCGCGAACCCGGCGGCGCACAGGACCAGCAGCGTTCTCATCGCTTCCCTCCGCGCGTGCGCGCCTCGCGCAGTCCGGTCTCGACCAGGAGACACAGGAGCGCCAGCGCCAGCGTCCACTGGTAGCGATCGTGCGGGACGCGGCGCATCCCGTCCTCGAGGTCGCGGCCTTCGAGCCGCGTGATGCGCGCGGCGTAGAGGTCCTCCAGCGGGGTCGGGGAGTTCTCCGTCGACAGGTACTCCCCGCCGGTCGTCTCCGCGAGCGCACGTAGGGTGGCCCCGTCCAGCCGCGTCACGACCTCCTGACCCTCGCGGTCCCGCAGGAAGCCCTGCTTGCCGCCGGCGTCCGTGAACGGGATCTTCCCCCCCGCCTCGGTCCCGACGCCGACCACGTAGATGCGGATGCCCTGGTCGCGCGCCTCCTGCGCGACCGTCTGCCCGGCGCCCGAGAGGTCCTCGCCGTCCGTCAGCAGCACGATCGCCTCGTGGGCGCCCGTGCGCCCGTCGAACAGCTCCAGCGCGTGCCGCAGCGTGGCGGCGAGATCGGTCCCGCCCATGCGGTTGTCCTCGGGACGCGCGTGGTCGAGCAGCCCCTCGAGCGTGACGCGATCGTGGGTCAGGGGAGCGACCTCGCGCGAGTCCCCGGCGAACGCCAGGAGCCCGATGCGGTCTCCCGCGGAGCGCGCCAGCAGGCCGCGCACCTCGCGCCGGGCGCGCTCGAGGCGCGAGGGCCGCAGGTCCGTCGCGAGCATGCTGTTCGAGGTGTCCAGGCACACCACGATGTCGATGCCGCGCCGCGCCGCCTCCTGGAACGTGTAGCCCCGCACGGGACCGGTGGCGGTGACGCCGAGCAGCGCGAGCCCCAGGGCCGCGAGCACCACGCGCAGCGTGCTGCGGGGGACCGACAGCCCGGGCAGGAAGGCCGCGAGCCGTCCGGCCGCCACCATCCGCGCGAGCTCGCTGCGCCGCCGCGCGACCGCCCACAGCCCGACCGCCAGGACGAGCAGCCCGCAGGCCGCGAGGCCGAGCCACTGGGGACGCAGGAAGTCGAACCCGATCAGCGCCGTCACGCGAGCCTCCTCGCCCAGGTGGCGCCGAACAGCCACGCCAGCGTGTACAGAGCGATGCCGGGCAGGAGCAGCCAGGTGTAGACGTCGAACGCCTCCTCGTAGGTGCGTTCGGTGCGCTCCGTCCGCTCGAGCTCCTCGATCTCGGCGTAGATCTCCTCGAGGCTCTCGCGGTCGCGCGCGTGGTAGAAGCGGCCGCCGGTCAGCTGCGCGATGCGCTCGAGCTCGGTCGTGTCGAAGCCCTCCTTCGAGGGCACGAGACCGCGCAGGCCGCGCTGCACGTAGTGGTAGCGCGCGGAGTAGATGGTGTAGACGCGAATCCCCTCCTCGGCCGCGAGCTCCGCCGCCTGATCCGGGGAGATCTCGAAGCGGTTGTTCTCCCCGTCCGTGAGGAGCACGACCACGCGCGACTTCGCGGCGCTGCCGCGCAGGACCGAAACCGCCTTGGCGAGCGCGACGCCGATCGCGGTCCCGTCCTCCTCCTGGTACTTGACCATCTCCACGCCATCGAGGAAGCCGGTCAGCGCGCTGACGTCGAGCGTGAAGGGGCACAGGAGCTTCGGGAACCGCGCGAAGGTGACCAGCGCGCAGTTGTCCGCCGCGCCCTCGCGATCCGTCATCCGGCGCGTCGCGAACTCCCCCACCACGTCCTTGACCACTTCGAGGCGCGTCGTGTCGGGCTCGAGGTCCTCGAACTGCATGGAGCCCGAGCGGTCGACCACGAGCACGATGTCGACGCCCTCGGAGACGACGTCGCGCTGCACGTTCCCGCGCACCGGCCGCGCGAGCGCGAGCACGAGCGCACAGAGCGCGACCAGGCGCAGCGCGTCCGGCACCCAGGCCAGCCGCTGCAATGGCTTCCGGTACGGTGCTCATGCCTACCGCACTGATATTCATCCGATCCAGCATGCGCACTTCGGCTGGAGTTTCATAGTTGGGGCCAGACATCATGGCATAGACACCTGAATGAATATTCAGTGGTGTCGGTGTCTGCAAAGCCAGTTCCCGCAGCTGACGATTCCAGAGTTCCGGCTTGTCTGCCAGAAACGCGGCAGACGCCCCTGTCTGCCGGACATTCAGAAAAGTCCAGTGACCGTCGATGACCATCACGGCCCCGTTGTCCCGGATCAACTCGGCCTCGG
>CAZDYS010000670.1:0-2451 GCA_964509445.1 uncultured Planctomycetaceae bacterium | reverse complement strand
AGCGCCTCGGAGCCGAGGTCGATCTGGACCGCGCGCTGGACGCCGAGCTGCGCCAGTGGGAGCTCGACCCCAAGGCGGCGATCCTCCTGTGCTCGAGCCGCCTGCTGGGCAGCGAGCCGGATCCGAACCTGCTGGCCACCGCGCTCGAGCCCTTGATCGAGGCGGAGGACGCCCCGGTCGCCCGGGCCGCCGCCTCGCTCCTGTCCGACTCGACGTTCAAGGCACTGAACCGCGGGCGGCGCAGCCAGCTCGTCACCGGACTGCAGAAGGTCGCCGAGGACACCGAGCTCTCCCCGGAGCACCGCCTGGCCTTCGCCGGAACCGCCTACCGCCTCGGCGGCGGGAGCGACCGCCGCAAGGCCTACGCTCTCATGAACGAGTTCCTGAACTCGAGCGATGCGGAGCTGCGCGCGCTCGGCGCCCTCGCGATCGCGGGCTCCACCGAGGTCGACGTGAACGGGGAGCTGCGCGAGGTCCTGGAGGAGCTCGCGATGGTCCCGAACGAGCGCGGTCGCCTGGCCGCGGCCTACCTCGAGATCGAGGAGGAGCGCGAGTACGCGGAGAGCAAGCTGCGCGAGGCGCGCACGCGCCTGGGCGACGGGGACGTCCCGAGTCAGTACCGCCAGCTCAGCTTCGTGCAGCAGCTGATCTCGCGCATGCACCTCGAGGGCAACAAGATCGAGGAGGAGGAGCTGATGACCGCGGCCATCGACGGGATGCTCCGCTGGATGGACCAGCACTCCTCCTACCTGCCCCCGAAGACCGTCGACAAGTTCTTCCAGGAGCTCGAAGCGGAGTACGGCGGCATCGGCGCCTACGTCAACGAGGACCAGGACGGGCTGTTCACGATCGTGCGCCCGATCTACTCCGGCCCCGCCTACGAGGCCGGCCTGCAGACGGACGACAAGATCGTGCGCATCGACGACTGGCCGACCCTGGGTCACTCCGAGGAGGACATCATCAAGCGCCTCAAGGGCAAGCCCGGCACGCCGGTCGACCTCTTCATCTGGCGCCGCGGGATGGACCCGGAGCTGATCGAGCGCCCCACGGACGAGATCAAGGTCACCATCGAGCGCGGGCAGATCGAGATCCCCGCGGGCTCCTACCAGCTCCTGCCGGGCGGCATCGGCCTCGTCGAGCTGACCACCTTCAACAAGCGCTCGCAGGAGCAGATGAAGCAGTGGATCCGTGACATGCAGAAGGACGGCATGCGCGCGCTGATCCTCGACATGCGGCGCAACTCCGGCGGCCTCCTGACCGAGGCCCGCGAAGTGGCCGACCTGTTCCTGCCGCGCGACACCGAGGTCGTGAAGACCCAGGATCGCTTCGGTCCGCCGCGCGTGGAGTCGACCCGTCACGGCTCGCTGATCCCCGAGGACATGCCGCTCGTGATCCTCACCAGCAACCTGACCGCCTCCGCGGCGGAGATCGTCTCGGGCGCGCTCCAGGACCACGAGCGCGCCACGCTGGTCGGTCGGCGTACCTACGGCAAGGGCTCGGTCCAGCAGCTGATCCAGGTGCTCCCGCGCGAGCTCGAGGATCGCTGGGAGGACACGAACAACAACCGCCGCTGGGATCCCGGCGAGCGGCTGACGGTCGACCACGACGGCGACGGCGAGATGGACTACGCGCCCTACGTCAAGCTGACGATCGCGCGCTACCTCCTGCCCAGCGGCCGCTCGATCCACCGCGAGCTGGATCGTGAAGGGAACATCATCTCCCTCGGCGGCATCCAGCCGGACCACCAGATCGAGATGCCGTTGATCGAGCGCTGGCGCTTCGACGAGCGCCGCAAGGTGCAGGCGAACACGGTCCTCAAGGACTACCTCGACCGCTACTACGAGGAGAACCGGGAGCTGTTCCACCAGCTCGCCGTCAACGACGCGAAGAACCCGGACCTCTACCCCTACTTCGACGAGCTCGTGATCTCGCTCGAGACCTCGCTCTCGCGGCAGGACGTGCGTCAGGTGCTGCGCAACGAGGTGCGGCGGCGCGTCCAGGACGACCTCGGTCGCGAGTTCCCCTGGGGCGACTACGTCGAGGACGTGCAGGTCCAGAAGGGCATCGAGGTGCTGCTCGGCGAGCTGGGCGAGGACGCGGTCGACATCTCCGAGTTCGGCCTGGTGTTCGACCTCGAGAACGCCGTCGTGCCCGAGGACCTCGCCACGCTGGACCCGGACGGCAACCGCCGCCTGCACCGCGCGCGGCAGATGCTGGAGCAGGCCAAGGACGGCGGCGCCGTGCTGACGGAGCAGTCGCTCGACGAGCTCATCGAGCTCCTGCGCGAGTACGAGGCGGTCGACAAGAACTGAACGCCGCCGTGCCCCGGCTCGAACGGCCGCCCTCGAGACCACCTCGGGAGCGACCGTTCGCCGTTGGGAGCGCGTCGGGGTCTCGCGCCGGAGCCCCAGCTCAGCGCCAGAGCTCCCAGCCGGCCCAGAGGGCCGGATG
>CAZDYS010000669.1:534-2460 GCA_964509445.1 uncultured Planctomycetaceae bacterium | reverse complement strand
CGAGGAGCAGCTCCCCGCGCAGCGTCGTCCCGTCCGCGGTGTCGACCTCCGCCGGCGGCACGAAGCGCACCTCGACGACCTCGGAGAACTCGACGCGCGCCGTACCCCAGGCCGTGGAGAGCGGAAGCTCGGCGAGGTCGACGCGCACCAGCGCCTCCTCTCCGTCCGGAAACGTGAGCCGCACCTCGGAGTCCTGAGGAGCGAGCGACAAGGCCACCGAAGCGAGGAGAGCGAGCATGGACGCGAGTCGAGCAGCCCGTGGAGGGAGTCTCCCGGCGCTCGACTCCGGACGGAGCCGGGAGCGCGCGGCGGCGAGACCGAGGGCCCCGGGCTGGAGTCGGGGCGACCCGGATGCGATCCTCGACCGGGACCGAGGAGCTCGACCCCATGGAACAACGACCCTGGCACGCGGACTACGAGGACGGCGTCCCGCCGTCGCTCTCCTTCGAAGAGCTGGCGCTCCCGGCCTACCTCGCGCGGTCGGCGGAGCGGGCGCCGGACCGCACCGCGATCGTCTTCCAGAACAAGCGGCTCTCCTACCGCGAGCTCGCGGACCAGGTCGGGCGCTTCGCGGGCTCGCTCGCGAAGCTCGGCGTCGCGCCCGGCACGAGCGTCGGCATCCAGCTCCCGAACCTGCCGCAGACGGTCATCGCCTACTACGCCGCCCTGTCGCTCGGGGCGCGCGTCGTGCTCACCAACCCGCTCTACACGCCGCGCGAGCTCGAGCACCAGTGGAACGACGCGGAGGTCGTCGTCGGGATCACGACGGACTTCCTGTGGGACCAGAAGGTGCGCGGGATGCGCGACCGGCTGCCGGGCGTGAAGGCGTTCGTGGTCGCGTCGATCCCGGAGTACTTGGGCTTCCCGCTGAACCTCCTGGCCCCGTTCAAGCTGAAGAAGGCGCAGCCGCCGGCCTGGGCCAAGATCGACCCGGCCGACGGCGTCCACCGGTTCAAGGCGCTCGTCAAGGACGGCCCGGGCGCACCGCCGCGACCGTCGATCGACCTCGACGAGCTGGCGGTGCTGCAGTACACCGGCGGGACCACCGGCGTGTCGAAGGGAGCGATGCTCACCCACCGCAACCTCTCCTTCAACGCGCAGCAGTGCGACGCCTGGTTCACGGACGCGACCTACGCCGAGGAGGTCTACCTGACCTGCCTGCCGCTGTTCCACGTGTTCGGCATGACGGTCTGCATGAACCTCTCGGTGGTCACCGCCGCGACGATGGTGCTGATCCCTAACCCGCGCGACGTGAAGGCGCTGGTGAGCTCGATCTCGAAGCACCGCGTGACGAACTTCCCGGGCGTGCCGGCGCTCTTCAACGCGCTGAACAACTACCCAGGCATCGACGACATCGACGTCTCGAGCGTGCGCTGCTGCCTCTCCGGCTCGGCCCCGATCGCGCCGGACGTGCTGGAGCGCTTCGAACAGCTGACCGGCGCGAAGATCGTGGAGGGCTTCGGGATGAGCGAGACCTCGCCGGTCACGCACGCGAACCCGCTCCTGGGGCGGCGCAAGATCGGCACGATCGGCGTCCCGCTGCCGGACACGGACGCGCGCGTCGTGGACGTCGAAGCGCCGGACAAGGAGCTCGGCCCGGGCGAGGAGGGCGAGCTGGTCCTGCGCGGTCCGCAGGTCATGCAGGGCTACTGGAAGCGCAACGACGAGACGGCGAAGACGCTGGTCGACGGTTGGCTGTTGACCGGCGTCCTCGCGACCCTCGACAAGGACGGCTACTTCACGATCGTCGACCGCAAGAAGGACATGATCAACTGCAACGGCCTCAAGGTGTTCCCGGACGAGGTCGACGCGGTGCTGATGGCCCACGACGGCATCCTCGAGGCCGCGACGATCGGCGTCCCCCACGAGACGCGCATCGAGACCGTGAAGTCCTTCGTCGTGCTCCAGGAGGGCGTCGAGCTGTCC
>CAZDYS010000669.1:0-524 GCA_964509445.1 uncultured Planctomycetaceae bacterium | reverse complement strand
AACCTCTCGGTCGAGGACGTGCGCGCCTGGTGCAAGGAGAACCTCGCGAGCTACAAGGTCCCCTACGAGGTCGAGTTCCTCGTGGAGCTCCCGAAGAGCTCGGTGCTGAAGGTCCTGCGCCGCGAGCTGCGGGACCGCGAGATCGCGAAGCGCGGCTGAGTCCTCCGCCGCGACGCGCCCACGCCCGTGCTGTTCCTCGGCTGCCACCTCCTGGTCGGACTCCTGGACGTCGCCCTGTTCCTCGACATCCACCGGCGCCCCACGCCGCGCGTGGCCGCGCGAGCCGTCGCGGTCTACGCGGTGTGCGCTCTGCCGCTGTGTGCGCTGCTCGCGCTCACGCTCGGCCGGAGCCACCACACCAGTCCGCTGTTCCCCCTCACGGGCTGCCTCGCGCGGCTCCTGTTCGTTCATGCGCCTCTCCTGGCGCTGGTGTCCTCCTGGCGGCTCTGGAGCGCGGCTCGTCGCACGTCGCTCGCGCTCGCGGCGTCCGCGCTCGTCCTGGTCGCCTTCGCGATCTTCGCGTT
>CAZDYS010000668.1:0-2482 GCA_964509445.1 uncultured Planctomycetaceae bacterium | reverse complement strand
TCAAGGCCTACGCGACGGACGTCGCCTCGCACCTCTCGGGAGCCTGATCTCGTGAAACATCTTCCCCTCTCGCTCGCTTGCCTCCTCGTCGTCCTCGTCGGCTGCGGGGACGCCGATGCTCCCGTCCCGGACGGGGCGCCGCAGGCGGACCCCGCGCGCGGGGCCGAGAGCGAGAGCGTCGCGGCCGGCGCCGAGACCGGGTCGGCGGAGGGGGACGCCTCCGCGGCGGACGACGGGGACGCGACGGAGCCGGCGGAGGCCGGCGAGCTGGTCGTCGAGCGTGGCGCCCCGATCACGCAGAAGCCCGAACCGTCCCGCGCGCAGCGAACGGCGGAGGCGATCCAGCAGGTCGCCTCCGGGATCGAGGGGATGGACCTCCTGAACATCGCCGCGATCACGGACGTGGTCCCGAAGGTGGACGAGAAGGGCGTCCTGCCGATCTCCTGGGAGCGGCTCTCGCTGCGGGAGCTCTACGGAGATCGCCTCAACGACCTCCTCAACGCCGGAGCGGCGCCGGGCATGGTGCAGGACGACGGCGGGGAGCAGACCGTGGCCTTCCCGGAGTCGGTGGTCGAGGTCGACGGGAAGCGCGTCGCGGTGCTCGGCTACATGATCCCGTTCGACTTCGGGGCGACCGAGGTCACGGAGTTCATGCTCGTGCGCGATCTCGCGGGCTGCTGCTTCGGCGGCGCCGCGCAGCCGGACGAGTGGATCAGCGTGACCATGGTCGAGGGCGGGGCCGAGTACGTGCCCTACACGCCGGTGATCGTCATCGGCACGCTGACCGTCGGCGGCTTCGAGGACTGGACCTACAGCACCGGCTGCTACGCCCTGGACGGCGAGTCGGTCCGCACCCAGCTCTGAGAGGAGGGGCGGGCGTCGCGCACGCCTCGGCGACCGATCTCCTCAGCGTCCGATGAGGGAGCGCACGCGCTCGCGGTCCCGCAGGGCGGGCGCGTGGGAGGGATCGCGCCGCAGCACCTCGTCGAGCACGTCGGCAGCGCCCTCGAAGTCTCCGAGCCCGATCGCCGCCTGGGCGCGGCGGTAGCGCGCGTCGACGTCGCCCGGGTCGTGGAGGAGCAGCTCCTCGAGCGCGCTGGCCGCCGGAGCCCAGGCACCCTCGGCCATCCAGGCCTCGGCGAGCGAGAGTCGGGCCCGGGTCCCCTCGGGGCGGACCGCCAGCGACGCCTCGAACCGCTCCCGCGCGCGGTCGTACTCGCCCCGCGCCAGGGCGATCGTCCCGCGCTGGTACTCGAGCTCCGGGTCGCGCACGAGACCCCAGCGCGCCGCGCGCTCGAGGTGCTCGTGGGCGTGCGCGAGCTCGGTGTCACGGGCCTCGAGGGTGGCGCGCTCGGCCGCGTGCAGGGCACGCGCGCCGAGACGCGCGGAGCCGTGCACCAGCCCGCTGTGGAGCGTCAGGAACACCAGGAGGAGCGAGAAGAGCGCCGCGGTGCGCCCCGCACCGGTCCACGTCCCTCCGTGCTTCAGGCGCCAGTGCTGGAAGGTCAGGTCCGGGCGCAGCGCGAGGCGAACCAGCAGCAGGACCGCGATCGCGAACAGCACGCCGAGCCCGAGCGCGAGCATGAAGGGGACCGCGTGGTACAGCCCGCGGAACGCGAACACGCCGACGAGAGCCGCGAGCAACAGGAGCAGCTCCTCGCTCCAGCGGAAGTCCCATGTGGACGGGGCGCGACCCGGTGCACGCGAACCGACCGCGCCGCCGGCCGGCACGCCGCCGGAGAAGCCGAAGTAGAGCGCGTCCTTGGGGCACACGCTCACGCAGTCCAGGCAGCGCATGCAGCCCGGGTCGACCACCCGGCCGTGTCGCGCGACCTCCTCGTGAACGCGCACGTTGCTGGTGCAGGAGACGGTGCAGTGCCCGCAGCCCTCGCAGGCGTCGGTGACGCGGACCCGGCCGGGCGCGGCGATCCGGTCCGCGAGCCCGAACAGGGCACCGTAGGGGCAGGCGTGGGTGCAGAACCCCTTCGCGCCCAGGAACCAGACCAGGAGGAACCCGTCCACGGCGAAGGTCGCCGTCGCGATCCACGGGCCGGGGAAGGTCTCCCACAGGTCCTCGGTCCAGAAGGCCGCCACGTAGCCGGGAGGATCCTCGCCCCGGGTCACGCGCAGGAGCCACGGCAACAGGAACATGTCCACGGCCGCGAGCAGGGGCAGCAGCAGGAGGAGGCGCGAGCGGACGGCGCGCGGGCGCAGGCCGAGCTTGCCCAGGAACCAGGCGGCGGCGTCCTGGTAGGCCACGACGTGGCAGGCCCAGCCGCAGAAGAAGCGACCGACGACGAGGGTCGCGGCGATCGAGAGGAGGAGCAGGACGAAGCCCGCGTTCACGTAGCCGAGCTCGATCGTCTCCTTCGCCTCCGACGGCTCGACCGGAGTCAGCGTGCTCCCCGCGACCTTCCAGTGCGCGATGTGCACCAGCGCCGCGACGTGCCCGACCGTCGTGCCGAACAGCGGCCGCGCCATC
>CAZDYS010000667.1:2049-2483 GCA_964509445.1 uncultured Planctomycetaceae bacterium | reverse complement strand
TCGGCTCGTCGATCAGGTACACGCGGCGCGCGCCGGCGCGTTCGGCCGAGTGGACCACCGCCCGACGCTCGACTTCGGTGATGCCGGTCGGGACCGAGATCACGACCTGCGGCTTCACCCAGTTCCGCCCTTCGTGCACCTTCGAGATGAAGTAGCGGAGCATCTTCTCCGTCACCTCGAAGTCCGCGATGACGCCGTGACGCAGCGGGCGCACGGCCTCGATCGAGCCGGGCGTCTTGCCGAGCATCGCCTTCGCGGCGTTGCCGACCGCCATGCCGTCGAGCAGCACCTCGTTCGTGCCCTTCTTGACCGCGACGACGCTGGGCTCGTTCAGGATGATTCCGCGGCCGCGCACGCACACCAGCGTGTTCGCGGTCCCCAGATCGATGCCCATGTCGACCGAGAATCGACCGAGCGTCCACTCCAGCGGTTGG
>CAZDYS010000667.1:0-2039 GCA_964509445.1 uncultured Planctomycetaceae bacterium | reverse complement strand
TCGAACGGTTTCAAGACGGTGGCCATGCACGGTCTCCCCGCGCGGGGGAGAGAGAAGGGCGAACGTTGCCTCCGGCGTGGACCAGCGGTGCCTTCCGGGGGTCGGGACGCGGGGCGTCCGGCAGTCGGACCCCCCTACCCGCGCAGTCTAACGACGTGCCCCGGCCATTCAAGGGCACGTCGCGCGCGGCCCCGCGCGGAATCCCGCTTTGGCGCGCGAGTTCGGACGCCGTTCTAGGAATCCGGATTCCGTCCGCGAACCGCGGGCTCGGTTCCCGGACCGCGCCCCGCCGCGAGGTCGACCCCCCGTCCGCCGGAAACGAAGCCGGGCCGTGCCTCGCGAACGAGACACGGCCCGGTGAGCGCTGAGCGCGGGCTCGGCTAGAAGATCATGCCTTCGCCGAAGATGCCCTGGATCTTGTCGACCATCACGATCGCCGCGATCAGGACGACCGTGGTGAGGATGATGATGCCGGTGTCGATGTCGCCACCGCCCTCTTCCTCGACGACCTCGACCGGAGCCGAGGAGGTCTTGCGGGAGCGAGTGCTGCGGGAGCTTCCGCCGCGGGTACGTGCCTTGGCCATCGGAGGTCTCCTTAGAGGATGGTGCTGGCGCGATCGCCCTGGGCCATCGTGTTGTCGCCGTTCACGCCGGTGATCACGGCCGAGCAGAAGTCCGCCTGGACCGTCTCGACGCGCGCCTCGCCCTTGTACTGGCTGCCGCGCCAGATGTGGAAGGTGATGCCGCGGCGGACGCCGGCGTCGGAGCCGACGTTGAGCATGACCAGGCCCGGCTTCGTGTCGAAGCTGGCGGACAGGACCGCACCGTTGATCTCCGGCACGGCGGAGATGTCGTCGATGTCGACCGGGTAGAGGGCCGCGATCGTGTCGAGCTTGCTGTTGAGCCCGGTGACCTCGCCCTCGAGGCTCGCGACCTGGCCCTCGAGGGCCGAGATCTGCTGGTTGGCGGCGGCCACGGCGTCGTCGGAGTCGCGCTTGGCGAGCTCCGCGGCCTGCTGGGCGTCGTTCGCGTCGTCGCGCTCGCGCTCGGCGTCGTTCGCGCGCTGGACGGCGTCGTCCTTCTGCTGCGTGAGCGTCGAGATCGTCGAGTTGTAGTCGCCGAGCGTGGCGTCGATCTTGGCCAGACGGCCCTGCATGTCCGAGTTCTTGCGCTGCTCGTCGGCCAGGAGGCCCTCGAGCTCCGTCACGCGCGCGGCGGCGTCGTCGCGCTCCTCGCGAGCGGTGCGGCTCTCGTCGGTGCGCGCGTCGCGCTCGTTCGTGATGGCGGAGATCTCGTCGTCCTTCTCCTGGACGAGGGTGTCGAGCTCGGCCTGCTTGTCAGCGAGCTGGCCCTTGTAGTCCTCCACCGTCGTCAGCGCACTGCTGGCCCAGCCGAGGAAACCGGCTGCGAGAATCAGGTTGAGAACGATGAAGATGCGACCGATGGCGCTCATGTGTCTTGGCGGCAGGGGGTCTGATGAATCGGGGGGAGCGAAAGGTTCGGTGGCTCGGACGCCGAGCCGACTCGACCCACGTCCCCGACCGAGGAGGCCGCGCACTATAGGCACGGCTCGAAAACCGGTCAAGCTGAGGAAAAGAGCAGTCGGCGACCGGAGAGGGCCGACCGCGGGAGGCTCGGGGGGGAGCCGTCCTGGACCGCTCTAACCGCCGCCGCCCAGGGGGTTACCGTCCGCCCGCGAGGTTCGCGGGGGGCCGGTGGCGGGAGGCCCACAGGAGCCCCGCCAGGGCCAACCCGAGGAGGAGCCGCAGGGGGGTCCGGAGAAGCACGTAGGGGGTCCGCTCCCCCGCCTGCCCCTCGACCGGGACCGGCACCGCCAGGCCCAGGCTGCCGGCCACGGACCGATCGCGCCCCCCCACCCGGAGGCGCGCCAGCTCCTCGCCGCCGGGGCCGAAGGCGCAGGTGACCCCGGAGTTCGTGGCGCGCACCACCGCCCGGCCCGTCGCCACGGCCGCCACCCGGCTGAAGGCGAGCATCTGGTCGTGCTCGAAGGCGTCCCGGTACCAGGCCTCGTTGCTGAG
>CAZDYS010000666.1:0-2491 GCA_964509445.1 uncultured Planctomycetaceae bacterium | reverse complement strand
AGCTCGAAGCGGCCGCGCCGCGCGCGGTGGGCGTCCGTGTAGGCGCCCTTCTCGTGGCCGAACAGCTCCGCCTCGAGGAGGTTCTCCGGCAGCGCGGCGCAGCTGATCGCGATGAACGGACCCTCGGCGCGCTGCGAGCGCTCGTGAAGGGCCTTGGCGACGCGCTCCTTGCCGGTGCCGCTCTCGCCCTCGATCAGGACCGTCGCGTCCGTCGGGGCGACGGTGGCGATGCGCTCGAAGACCGCGTTCATCTGGGGCGAGGCGCCGACCATCTCCCCCATGCGGTTCTCGGTCAAGTCGCGCAGCTCTTCCTTCAGCCGCGCGTTCTCCGCCAGGAGCGAGCGCTCGCGCCCGAGCCGCTCGACAAGCGCCACCATGGCCTCGTTGCGGAAGGGCTTCTGCATGTAGTGCGCTGCGCCGATGCGCATCGCCTCGACCGCCTGCTCCACGGTCCCGTAGCCGGTCATCAGGATCACCGGGCGGTGCTCGTCGAACTCGACCGCGCGCTCCAGGAGGCTCATGCCGCCTTCGCCCGGCATCCGGATGTCGGTCACGACCACGTCCGGGTTGCGCGCCTCGAGGAGGCGGAGGGCGGCCGCCGTGTCGGCGCCGTGGCACACCTCGTGGCCAGCCTCCTCGAGGGCGTCCTGGAGGGTGACCGCGATGGTCTCCTCGTCCTCGGCCAGGAGGACCAGCATCTCAGCTGCCCTCGGGCCCCGGGGCCACGTAGGCGAACCGGTCGCCGCCCTGTTCCTGGGACTGGCGGAGTCCCTCCTCGCAGGCCTCGACCAGGCTGTCGAAGAACAGCGTGTTCTCGTTCTCGTAGTGGGACAGGCCCACGGAGAGCGTGACCTTGATCGGGTTGCCCTCCGGGCGGAAGTCCAGGCCGCGGGCCGCGACCAGCACGCGCTCAGCGGTCGTCAGGGCCCCGTCCTTCTCCGTGTGCGGCAGGATCGCCATGAGTCGGTCGTCCATCATGCGCCCGAGGTAGTCGCAGCCGCGCGTCACCTTCTGCGCGAGCTCGACGATCTCGTCCATGACGGCCTCGCGAAATTCGTACCCATAGAGGTCCCGCAGGTGGCCGAGTCGGTCACAGGCGATCAGGATGCAGCTCACCGGGTAGCCGTACCGCTGGGCGCGACTGAACTCGACCCGCATCAGGTGCCGGATCTGGGTGAGCGAGAAGACGCCGGGGCCGGGCTCGTTCTGCGCGAAGATGTGCTCGGTCATCGGGCGCAAGGTACGGGGCCGGGGGCACCAGGTCGAGCCGCGAGGCGAAAGGCGTCCTGGACGGGCCTCGCTCAGTGGCTCCCGCCGCCGGCCTCCAGGCCGAAGAGCGCCAGGATGCGGTCGAAGAACGCGTCGTAGCCGGTGCCCTGGTAGCGCAGCACGAGCATGGAGAGCAGGACGATCAGGCTGTAGACGAGGAGCGCCAGGGCCTGGGACAAGAGCATCGCGACGAACCCCTTCGCCCCCTGGCGGACCGAGCGTCCCGCTCCCCGCACGCCGCGGGTCAGCGGAGCCATCAGGAAGTCCCGCATCAGCCGTCCCGCGCGATCCCGCAAGATCGAGTCGTCGACGTTCCGGGCGCCTTCGGTGAGCTCCTGGGCCGCCGCGTCGACGCGGAAGTTCCCGTCCACCACGGCCTGCTGCCAGCGCTTCACGGCGCGCTTGTCCGCGTGCCCCATCTCCACCAGGAGCCCGGCGCGCACGCGCTGCCAGGTCGGGGCGTCGAAACCGCCGGCGGGCGCAGGCGCCGGCGGGGTCGCGGGGGCCGGTTCGACGGCGACCTCCTCGAGCGAGGCCTCGCGCTCGAACTCGAGCCGCGCCCCGGCCCACTCGACGTGCTCGCCGGGGGCGATCTCGCGTGAGGTCAGCGGCGCACCGCCGCAGAACGGAGGAGCGCCGTTTCCCGTGTGCGTCACGCGCAGTGGCTCACGCTCCACACGAAGCTGCGCGCCGCCGACGCCGTCCAGCGGCACGTCGGCTCCACCGCCGCCCACGCTGGTCGTCTCCTTCGTGAGGGCGTAGCGCTGGGTCGTCCCGGCCTGCGTGACGAGGATCCACAGAGAGCTCATGCGGCACCTGATACGACATCGGAGTTGGACGGTCACGCATCGGGCCTAGAATCAAGCAGAAGCTCGCCCGGGCCTCCGCCCGACCCTCGCCCACCCCACGCGCACTCCCATGCATCTCGGTCTCTCCCAGTCCGCCCGGATGGAGCAGCGACTCGTCCAGTCGCCGCAGATGATCCAGGCCATGCAGATCCTGCAGCTGTCCTCGCTGGATCTCGCCGAGCGGATCGAGCAGGAGCTGATGGAGAATCCCTTTCTCGAGGTCGTCGAGGAGACCCGCGAGGACGACGGCGGCGACAAGACCGCCGAGGGCGAGTCGCGCGAGGAGAGCCCGGCGCTCGAGTCGATGTTGGACGAGCTCGAGCGGTACGAGCGAGACTTCGGGGACGGCCGCTCGCGGATCCGGGAGACCGGCG
>CAZDYS010000665.1:0-2510 GCA_964509445.1 uncultured Planctomycetaceae bacterium | reverse complement strand
GCGACACGGAAGTCGCCGCCGCCGGCGAGAAGACGGACGGCTGAGTCCGTCTCCCGAGACTCTCTCCCCAACGCCTCCGCGTTCCCACCGGTCGGGAATGCGGGGGCGCTCCACCACCCACAGAACCCCTCCCTCGTGACGAGCGAGGCACCCCGAACAGAACGATGGCGATCACGGCGAAGATGGTGAGTGAACTGCGCGACAAGACCGGCGCAGGGATGATGGACTGCAAGAAGGCGCTGGAAGCGGCCGGTGGCGACCTCGAGGGCGCGATCGACCACCTGCGCAAGGCGGGGCTGAAGTCCGCCGCGAAGAAGGCCGATCGGGAGACCGCCGAGGGGCGCGTGTTCGCGGTCGTGCCGGCGGACGCGAAGCGCGGACACCTGGTCGGTGTCGCCTGCGAGACGGACTTCCTCTCGAACTCGGACGGGTTCCTGGCCTTCGTCGAGAAGCTGACGAACACGGTCACCGCGAACGACCCGGACGGTCTGGCGGAGGGCGAGCGCCCGCTGATGAACCAGGACTTCGAGGGCGGCGGCAACGTCACCGACGGTCTGCAGGCCGCCGTGGGGCAGTTCGGCGAGAACATCCAGATCACGCAGTTCGCGCGGATGGAGAACCCCGAGGGCCAGGTCGGCACCTACATCCACCACGACAACAAGCAGGGCGCGATCGTGTCCGTGACCACCGGTGCCGACGCGGCGACGGCCGGTCCGGTGCTCAAGAGCCTCTGCCAGCACATCGTGGTGTTCACGGCGGACTACCTGAACCGCGACGAGGTCCCGGCGGACGCGCTCGAGCGCGAGCGCGAGGTCATCGCGCAGTCCGAGGAGGTCACCAGCAAGCCGGAGAACATCCGCGACAAGATCATCGACGGCAAGCTGCGTCGCTTCTACTCGGAGCGCTGCCTCGTCGATCAGCCGTGGATCCACGACGACAAGACGTCCGTCGGCAAGTTCCTGGAGAAGGAGCTCGGCGCCGGTACGCGCATCGACTCGTTCCAGCGCGTCAAACTGGGCTGAGCCCGCCGCGGCGCACCCGCTCCCGATGTCCTACCACCGCGTCCTCCTCAAGCTCTCCGGCGAGGCGCTCGGAGATCCGGCCTCCGGGCACGGCTTCGACTCCGGCGCGCTCACGAGCATCGCCGCCCAGGTGGCCACGCTCGCGCGCACCGGCGTCGAGGTGGCCATCGTCTGCGGTGGGGGCAACCTCCTGCGCGGTGCGCAGTTCTCCGGAGCCGGGCCCGGCGGAGGGATGGAGCGCGCCAGTGCGGACTACATGGGCATGCTCGCGACCGTGATCAACGGCCTCGCGCTGTCCGGGGCGATCGAGGCGCAGGGAGCCGCGACGCGCGTGCTCACGGCGCTCGAGATTCGCCAGGTCGCCGAGCCCTTCGTGCGGCGGCGTGCGCTGGCGCACCTGTCGAAGGGGCGCGTGGTCATCCTGGCGGGGGGGACGGGCAACCCGTTCTTCACGACGGACACGGCGGCGGCGTTGCGGGCGACGGAGCTCGGCTGTGAAGTGTTGCTGAAGGCGACCAAGGTCGACGGCGTCTACAGCGCGGACCCGAAGGAGGACCCGAACGCGAAGCGCTACCCGCGCCTGCGCTACATGGAGGTCCTGCAGGAAGGCCTGCGCGTGATGGACGGCACCGCGATCACGCTGTGCATGGAGAACCACCTCCCGGTCGTCGTCTTCAACCTGTTCGAAGAAGGAAACATCGAGCGCGCCGTTCGAGGCGACGAGATCGGCACGCGCATCGGAGACTGATCCATGAGCTACCAAGCAGTCCTGGCCGACGGGAAAGAGCGGTTCGAGAAGACGCTGACCCACCTCAAGGAGCAGCTCCGCCGGATCCGTACGGGTCGGGCCACGACCGCCCTCGTCGAGAACATCCGGGTCGACTACTACGGCACGCCGACCCCGGTCAGCCAGCTCGGCTCCATCTCGATCCCCGAGCCGCGCCAGATCCTGATCAAGCCCTTCGACGCCTCGGTCCTCAAGGACCTCGGGCGCGCCGTGGCCCAGGCGGACCTCGGCAGCGCGCCCCAGGACGACGGCAAGGTGCTGCGCCTCGAGCTCCCGCCGCTCTCCGGCGAGCAGCGCAAGAAGTACGCCGCGAAGGTCAAGGAGATGTGCGAGGAGTCGCGGGTCGCACTGCGGAACACCCGCCGCGAGCTCAACAAGAGCTCCGACGCCCTGCAGAAGTCCGGTGAGGTCACCGAGGACGAGAACAAGAAGCTCCACGACGAGATCCAGTCGATGCTGAAGTCCTACGAGGGCAAGGTCGACGAGACCATGAAGGCCAAGGTCAAGGAGATCGAGGAGGTCTAGCCGGTGTCGCCGGCTGGACACGGAGGCCGAAAGGCCTAGACTTCTCGGTCCTTCGCCCGCGCGCGGCGCGCGCCGCGGCGAGGAGGTCGGAACAAGGTGGGCGCATAGCTCAGTTGGCAGAGCAACTGGCTTTTAACCAGTAGGTCCCAGGTTCGAGCCCTGGTGCGCTCACCACC
>CAZDYS010000664.1:0-2512 GCA_964509445.1 uncultured Planctomycetaceae bacterium | reverse complement strand
GCGTCGCGGCGGAGCACGGCTCGGTCAGCTCGGAGAGGATCCGCGCGCGCAGCGGATCCAGCAGCGCCGCAGCCGCGGCGGGGTCTTCGACAGTCTCGACGTCCAGCACGTTGCCCATTGGGGCATTGACAAGACTTTTTGTCAATGCCCTTCCGAGGACGAAATCGACCCTCGCTCCGGCCCACGGGGCCGGTTCCGAAGCCGGCGGCCGCGAACGAGCACGACGACCCGAGGCCTCCTCGAGGCCACGGCCCGTCTGCGCGAGGCCGCGCGGCCTCCCTGCGGTCAGCGCAGGCTCGAACTCCGGCGCTTCGTCGCTCTCTCCGGACGCGCGACGTTCGCCGGCGACGACGGACGCTGGAGCAGGCTCGTCGGGGAGAACGGGACCCCCGAGGACGGGGAGCCGACCGCCTCGTCGGGATCGAGGCTCTGCCCCGGCAACAGCTCGAGGCCCTCGACGTCGACCGCATTCTGCGTCGTCGGCGCGTCGAAGCACACGTTGTCCACGGCACCGGACCCGGCCAGGAAGACCTCCATCTCGATCACCTCGTCGGCCCGGAAGGAATCGCTCTCCACGGCCGTCGCCGTCGACTGGAACCCCGGCTGGTCCGCCAGGGTGGTGAGGTCGAGCGTTCCGAAGCCCGGCCCGCCGTCCAGCCAGACGTCGCGCGTCCAGCCGGTCGGGGCGTGGTAGACGCGGGAGGCGCCGCCCAGGTTGCGGAGCACGACCCACACGGGCTGACCCGGTCCCGGGCAGACGTCGATCAGGTCGATCGAGGAGAGCCGGACGCTGCGCGGGAAACGGAAGAGCAGGCTTCCACCGTGCGCGTCGTCGTCCGGGGCGTCGTAGATCCCGGGAGTCGTCTGCGTGGGGTTCTCCTGGAGGATCAACACGTTCCCCAGGCCGACCAAGAGGTCCGGATCGGTGCTGAACGCGTTCGGACCCTCGGGGTCGGAGTCGAAGATCGCCGCGCGGTTGCCGGAGGAGGACACGCCGGAGATCTCGACCAGCGAGCCGAACTCCTCTCCCGGCCGGATGTCCTGGCCGTTGACGAGCGCCATCGACTCGGAGGACTCGAAGTCGAGCCGCACGCCCGCACAGACGGCATCCGGCCGAGAACGCGCGATGGCGATGTGATAGCCGATCCAGTCGGTATCGGTCGTGATCGTCAGGTCGTTCGGTCCGCTGGTCGCTTCGACCACGTAGCGCAGGACCGAAGCCGCGAAGCCGACGTTCTGGTCGAAGATGTTGCCCGGCCCGTCGACGAGCTCTCCGTTCCAGCGAACGCTCTCCTCCGTGCCGGTGAAATCGTCCGCCTGGACGAAGAGGATCAGCTCGGTCGGGCCCGGTCTCAACTCGAACGAGGTGGACGAGCTCGCGAACTCGAGGCCTTCGGATCCATCGTTCAGCACGATGTGCCTCGAGGGGAGACTCTCGTGTTCGTAGACCACGACCAGGGCATCCCCGAGCCCCTGGGCGGACGCGGGGAGGAACCGCTGGACGGGATACGGCCCGTTCCCCGTCACGTAGGGCGTGACGTCGAAGCGGTACGTGATGCAGTTCAGGACCTCGTCTTCGTCCTCGATGAGCGTTCCCTGCGTCGTGAGGTCGTTCCCGTCGAACGCGAAGTAGATGGGCGGGACGTGCTCCGGGAGGAAGTACGTCACGTAGGACCAGGCGCCCACGATCGTCGCTCCTTCCGGGATGCCGGCGACCTCGAAGCGGTTGTCCGCGGCGAGGGCGACGTCCAACACGACGTCGACGTGACCCGAGAAGGACCGGAAGGTGGTCAGCGGATTGTCCCCGTCGCGGAGCTGGACGTCGGATCGGCTCTGCTTCGCTCGCGGCACGCCCAGCGTTCGGGATCGCTGCCAGGCGTGGCCGGAGTCGGCGGTGAGCGAGAGAACGAGCGCGAGCAGGAGAGAGGTCGGCGTGGTGAACCTCATGAGGAGCGAGCCTCCGGGAAGTCGGGCGGGGATGGGGGAACGTCCATTGGAAGGCACGCGGCCCGCCGTGTGTTGCATGGGACCGGATCCTCTGGCCAATCACCCCGGGGAACGCCGTCTGGGGACGGTAGAAGGCCCTTGCTCGCCGAGCAGAGAGCTCGCGGACAGGTCCTCTGCGCCCCTTTAAGGAGGCCACACGAGCCGCACACGAGGTCCTCACTCGCGAGACCTACGAAGTGTGCGATGAAAACCAGAGAATAGAACGACTCCGTGTGCCCGCGGTGTGAGCACCGCTTGATCCCCGTCTTCGCACGGAAGGACCGAGGCCGTCAGCCGGTCGCGCGCTGCTGCCCCGAGCCCTACTGCGACTACGTCCTCTCCCGTCCGATCGAGCCGGCCCGCCGGCTCCGGGCCGAGACGCCGCTGCACCGCGCCGGCTGACCCCACGCTCGACCGCGAACGGACTGCCTACGGGAGCACGGAGGCCGCCGTGGCCGATCGGTCCGGCAGCCCCTACTTCCGCAGGATGCTCTCCATCTTCTTCCCGCGCCCGAGCTCGTCGACG
>CAZDYS010000663.1:0-2514 GCA_964509445.1 uncultured Planctomycetaceae bacterium | reverse complement strand
GATCGCGACGCCGGAGCTGGCGGCGGCCTCGCGGGCCTGCGGCGTGACCACCGTCGCGTCGTCGACGCGCAGCTCGCCGCCGCCCTCGAGCACGTGCCGGCGCACGTCCTCGGCCGTGAGGAATCGACGAACCATGACCTAGAGGTGCCTCGAGAGCTCGGGGTGCGGGCGCGGGATCACGACCTCGCGCGCGAGGTGCCCGGCCTGCTCGGCCGAGCGCGCCGCGGCGTGCACGGCGGAGCGCACGTCGGAGACCTCGCCCGTGACGGACAGGAAGCTCTTGCCACCGAGTCCGTTCGCGAGCCGCAGGTCGAAGAGGTCGACGGTCGCGGTCTTGAGCGCCAGGTCGGCGGCGAGCACCGCCGAGGCGACGGTCTGCGTCTCGACCACTCCAATCGCGTCGAGCGCGCCGTCGATGCGGCCACCCCGCCGCACGATCGCCGTCGCGACCTGCTCGTGCACCTGCTGGATCAAGAGGCGGTCGACGAGGTCGCCCTGGGCGAGGTCCGCGCCGCGCGCGAGGGAGGCCTGCACGTCCTGCACCGACCCGGTGAAGAGCAGCACGTACTTGCCGGGCTGCACCGGAGTCGAGAACAACAGGTCCACGTCGGCCTGCCAGAGGACGGCGTCCGCCACCTCGACTCCGCGGGCCACCGAGCAGAGCTCGAGCAGACCGATGCACGGGCCGAAGGGGCCTTCTTCCAGGGGCGGGTTGAAGTCGTTGCGATTCGTCATGCTCGCTTCCTAGTCGTCGTCCTCGGCCGTCTGTCCGACCCTGCGCCCGCCGAGGTCCATCCCGTCGACCACGCCGACGATCGCGGACTGGAACCCGACGTCGTGTCCCTTGCCGATCGCGTGGCGCGCGGCCCGTCCGTAGACCACCAGCACGCGCTCCCCCACGTCGGCCCCGATCGTGTCGACGGCGACGACGGTCTCGGCGCTCTCGTTCTCGAGCAGGAACGGCTGCACCAGGAGCAGCCGCAGCCCCTCGAGGGTGTCTTCCTTGCGCGTGGCCCACACCTGGCCCACCACGGTTCCCACCAACATCAGCCGGACCTCCGCTCGTTCGTGCTGCGCCAGCTCGCGGGCGCGTCGGGTGCGTGGAAGTCGTCGACGATGCCGACGATGGCGGCCTCGAACGCGAAGTCGCCGTCCCCGCCGCAGGCGACGCGGGCCGCCTTTCCGAAGGCGACCACGACGTGCTCCCCGTGGTCGGCGCCGAGCGGGTCGGCCGCGACCACCGGCGTGACCATGTCCGCCGGACGCTCGCGCGGATCGTCGAGCGGCTGCACGACCAGGAGGCGCTTGCCCTCGAGGTCCTGCGCCTTGCGCGTCGCCCAGACCTCCCCCACGACCTTCCCGAGGAACATCAGTCGAGCCCCCTGTGCTCACGGCCGGGCACGCTCTCGAGCGCGCGGTGCACGGCCTTCACGGCCTCTTCGATCTCGGCGTCCCCGCCGGCCAGCCGCAGGCGACCGACGGCCCCGTTGTTCCCCAGCCCCACCAGGCGGATCGGGGAGGCCTTCTCGGCCTCGTTCGCCGCCAGGAGCGCCCAGATCGCCGGGTTCACCTCGAGGGTGTAGAGCGTGTCTCCGCCCAGCACCAGCATCCCCGACCGGGTGCGGTTGATCAGCATCGCCTGGTGGTCGTCGATCTGACGGATGATCTCGTCCGTCAGGACGTGCGGACGAAGCCCGTCGTCCTCGGTCACGTTCGCCGCGGTCAGCATCCGTCGACCGGCCTCGCGCACCTGCCCCTGATCGTCGCCGTGCACCTCGAGCGTCCCGTAGGAGCGCTCCGTGATCAGGGCGCCGGGCGTGACCGCGCAGTTCTTCAGCGCGACGTCCATCAGGCGGTTCACGATGATGCCGGGTCGCACCTCGAGCCAGAACGCGCTCTCCCCCGCGACCGGGAAGTAGCCGTCCGAGTTCGCGGCGACGGTCGCCGCGAACTGCGGCTGCATCTCGTCGATGACGAGCGCGCCGCGCAGCTCGATGGAAGAGGTGACCGGCACGGGCGCTCTATTCGGGGATGTCCGGCAGGAAGCCCTCGAGCTCGGCCGCCGGGCGCGGGATCACGTGGACGGACAGGAGCTCGCCGACGCGCTTCGCCGCGGCGGCACCGGCGTCGGTGGCGGCCTTCACCGCTCCGACCTCGCCGCGCACCATCACGGTGACGAGCCCGCCGCCCGAGATCTCCTTTCCGAGCAGCGTGACCTTGGCGGCCTTGCACATCGCGTCGGCGGCCTCGACGGCCCCGACGATTCCCTTCGTCTCGATCAAGCCGAGAGCGATCAGACTGTCGTCGACTGTGGACATGTTGTTCGTGGTGGAAGCGGTGGTGGGAGGAGGTTCTGGGAGCGGGTGGGGAACCGGAGCGACGGATCAGGCCGTGCACGCTCCGCTCTGGACGTCGTGGTGCGGGCAGCCGGCGCAGGGGCCCATCGGGCAGCCGGAGCCGGCCTGGCTGAGGATCCCGCGGATCTCCTCCGGCGACAGCGACATGCCGACGTAG
>CAZDYS010000662.1:0-2516 GCA_964509445.1 uncultured Planctomycetaceae bacterium | reverse complement strand
CTCGGGACCGATCGCGCGCAAGCCGCGGCGTGCGGGTTCCGACCAGTCCGAGCCCAGCCCCCGCCGCAAGACCGAGATCAAGAGTGCCGTCGTGCCGGGATCCGCAAGCTCCGCGAGCCCCTCGAGCGCGCCGCGCTGCAGCTCGGGATCGGAGTCCGCCAGCCCCTCGACCAAGACGTCCCGCGCCCGCGACCCCCCGCGCTTTCCGATGGCGCGGAAGTACGCCGGCCACAGCGGACGAGGCGCAGCGTCCAGGCCTTCGAACAACAGCTCCTCCACGGCGGCCGCCTCGCTGTCTTCCAGCGCCACGGCTCCTAGCCCGGTCACAGCCTCGGCACGTACGGCGAGGTCCGTGTCGTCCGCCAGGCCGATCAGGATCGCCGAACGTCCCCTGTTTGCTGCCGCGCGGGCGGCGGCCCGCCGCACCAGTCCGTCCGTGTTGCGGGCCGCTTCGGTGAGAGCTTGCGGAACGGAACGCTCGAAGCCGCGGACCAAGGTCGCCAAGGCGCGCTCGCCGTGGCGGGCGAGGCCGGCGAACAGCTCCGCCTGGTCCACCGCGAGCCGATCCGCGTTCGCATCCAGGCACGCGAACAAGGCCTCGCACAATCCCGCCGTGCTCTCGTCGAAGGAGGACCGCTCGCAAAGGACCTCCAGCAGCGGGGCGACGTCCTCGAGACGCGCGACCCCCTCCAGGGCGAGCAAGCGCTGCAGCTCCGCGACCGCGACGGCGTCCTCCGCCGTCGCTTCGGCTTGCGCGGGCCGCGCGGCGAGCGACCGCAGGACCAGCTGCTTCAAGCGCAAACGCCGCCCGAGCGGCGCGTGGTCTTCCGCCCAGCAGGCGCTCTCGGTCTCGACCAGCGCCTTGCGAGCCGCAAGGTCGGCGGCATCGCTCGCGACGTAGCGCTGCCAGGCGTTGCGGTCCGTCAGCAGCTGGTGCTCGGCGAGCACGCGCTCGACCCAGGCCGGACGCTCGCCGGCGGCAAACACGAAGCGCTTCTGAGCGTCCCCGATCGCCACGGTCAGGCGCGAGCCGGCGTCCCGAAGGCCGTCGGGCCCGTCGCGAGGCAGTCGCTCGAGACCCAGCACGCCTTCCCGCGAAAGGACGTTCAGGTAGGCCTGCCCATCCGCATCCGAGAGCAACAGCACGCCGGGCTCGCTGGCACGCGGAGACGAGGTACCGCACAGCGTGGCCATCCCCGTCGCCACCGGCGCTTCCACGGCCAGGCGCAAGGCGTCCCCCGGTCCCGCCGCGAGCACGGCGCGCCGCGCCCGGAAGGTGCCGGCGGCACGCGACCACCATTCGCGCCAAGCCAGGCCGTCCTGGCCGAAGCGCTCTCCGGAGAGCAAGGCCAAGCGCCGCAGCGCGACGGGCTGCAGCGAGGTGAAGTCGCTGTGGAACTCGGCCCCGGAGCCGAGCCGCACCAGAGCATGAGGCACCTCCAGGTCGAGCCAGGCCGTCGCCGGCGAAGCGGGCGCGCGGAAGCCGACGCCGGCCAGGGCCGCGGCCGATGCGCCGACCACGATGGCCTCGCCGGCGAACAGACCTTCGCGCAGCGCTTGCGCGTGCTCGAGCGTCAGCTCGACCGTTCCCAGCCGATCTTCGCGCTCGACGAGGGCCAGGAGCGCATACCCGCGGGCCCGTTCCGGAGAGAGTTCGTCGAAGGCCACCTTGCGCAGCAACGCGGGGACCTCGGGGTCCTCCGAACGCAGCAAGCTCTTGACGGCGCGCGCCGCCACGCGGGCTTTCGAGTCCCCCAACGCGGCCGCCGTGAGCTGCAGCGCTCCGGCGTCGGGGACCGCTTCGAGCAGGTCCAGGATCCGCAGCCGGGTGTCCGTGCGAGGCGATTCGAGGCCCGCGGCCAGGAAGGGCAGCAGCGCGGGATCCGCCCTCTGGCCCAGAACCTCGGAAGCCAGCTGGCGCACGCCGGCCTGGCGGTGGTCCAAGAGCTCCGTCAGGAAGGCGGGCGACGCGGTGACCGGATCCCGTTGGACCAGCTCACGGAGCAAGCGTTGCGCCGCGGCCACGGGCACGTTGCCGAGCAGGCGTTGTGCTACCGCCGTTCGATCGCTTTCGGTCCCCTTGCCGATCAAGTGGTGTCCCGCGGCGTACAAGAGCGCCGGCTCGTCGGACTCCAGGCTCGAGCGCGCGGCGAGGAGCCCTTCCTCCCCTTGCCTCGTCCACTCGTCTCCCAAGGCGCGCACCCCGGAGGCGTCGAGGCTCAGCCCCGCCAGCTCCGTGGTGGCCGCGCTCCCGAGCGACTCCTCGGACGGCTGCTCGGGCGCGACCTCGTCCCCCCCCTTTTCGGGAGCCGAGCTCGAAGGAGCAGGCGCTTCCCCCGGCTGGGGCCGCGGCAGGTCCAAACCCTGCCCGCCCCCCGGGCCCAGGTCCCCTCGCGGCCGCGACGGAAGCTCCCGCGGACCGGGGTTGGTGGGCCCCGGGCGAGCCGGACGGCGGGGAAGGTCCAGCTGGGCCTCGGGGAGGCTCCCGGCCAGAACCAGGGCAAGGACACGGAGAA
>CAZDYS010000661.1:0-2526 GCA_964509445.1 uncultured Planctomycetaceae bacterium | reverse complement strand
CCTCTTGCGAGTTGACCAGCTTGCGGCCTTCGGGGGTGTCCTTGACCAGGGAGGCCAGGGTGCCCACCGAAGCGTCGTTGGCCAGGATGCCAAGAGCCACGGCAGCGGTCTCGGCGATCTCCTGCACGGAGTTCGTGAGCTCCTTGGAGATGATCTTCTCGAAGCGCGACTCACCGCCTTCGCTCTTCTCGTCGCCGATCTTGGCGAGGGCGATCAGAGCACCGGTGACGATGTCGTTGTTCGTCTCGTTCTCCAGAGCGTTGATCAGAGCGGGAACCACCTTCTGGCGGATCTGCTCTTCGGTCGGACGCAGGCTGTCCTTGCCCTGGGTCTTCTGACCCTGGCCGAGGAACCAACCTTCCGAACCCGTGATCGTCGTGCCGCTGTGGATGGCCGACTTCAGGTTGAGGTAGGGCTCCTTGTTGAACTCCCACCAGAAGGACCAGAGCGTCAGGTCCAGGCCGCTCGCTCCACCGCCTCCGGTCACGGGACCCGTGCCGGTGCCGCCGACGCCGGTGCCGGGCGCGCCGGGACCGGCCGCGCCGGGCGTGGAGGATCCGGGCGAGTTCGGGCCGTTGGGACCCGGTGCGGGGCCGGCCCCTCCACCGCCGCCTCCGCCCAGACCGGGCGGCACGGTGTCGCCGGGTCCGCGATAGGTTCCGCCGTGGGCGGCGGCTTCGGACCCCAGGGGAACGGCTGCGAGCAGAGTCGCGGCGAGGAAGAGCTTCTTCATGGCTGTCTCGTCGTTCGCGTTGCGGGAAAGGACCCGCGAGGGAAGTCGCGCGGGCGTCGCGAACGTCGAGGCAACGGGCATACCGCAGGGCGTCGGCGCCTTGCGCGAAGGGGCGCGAACGGGCTGGCGGTGGACTTCGCCTCTAAAGGAGGACGAGGTTCCGTGAAGAAGTCGGAACGAGCCTCGGAGCGGGACCCGCACGGAGGGCCCGCCACGAGAAACGGCACGGTGCCTGCGCACCGTGCCGTTCCCCGTTCGTAGCGTTTCGCCCCGTCAGCGGAGCGCGCTCGCTCTCGGCCTCAGGAGGAGCCGAGGTCGCGCGAGGCCACCGAGGCCTTGAGGTACTCGCGGTTCATGCGCGCGATGTTGTCCACGTGGATGCCCTTCGGGCAGGCGGCCATGCACTCGTAGTGGTTCGTGCAGTTGCCGAAGCCCTCGGCGTCCATCGTCTCGACCATGGCCGTGACCCGACGCGAGCGCTCCGGATCGCCCTGGGGAAGCAGGGACAGGTGGGAGACCTTGGCCGACGTGAACAGCATCGCCGCGGCGTTCGGACAGGCGGCCACGCAGGCACCGCAGCCGATGCAGGCGGCCGCGTCCATGGCGAGGTCCGCGGTCTCCTTGTCGATCGGGATCGCGTTGCCGTCCGGGGCCGAGCCCGTGTGGCTCGACACGTAGCCCCCGGCCGCGATGATCCGATCGAAGGCACTCCGGTCGACGACCAGGTCGCGCACGACCGGGAAGGCGTTCGCCCGGAACGGTTCGACGTGGATCGTGGCGCCGTCGGAGTAGTGCCGCATGTGCAACTGGCAGGCCGTCGTGCGCTCCTCGGGGCCGTGCGCCTGGCCATCGATGACCAGCGAGCAGGCTCCGCAGATGCCCTCGCGGCAGTCGTGGTCGAAGGCGACGGGCTCCTGGCCCTCGCGGACCAGACGCTCGTTCAGGACGTCGAGCATCTCCAGGAACGACATGTCCGGCGACACGTTCGGGAGCTCGTACTTCTCCAAGCGTCCCTTGTCCTCGGGGCCGTCCTGGCGCCAGACGCGCAGGGTGATGCGCATCGTCTCGTTGCTGGTTCCGGCGCTCATTTGTAGCTCCTCTGACTCGGCTTCACGTACTCGAACTCGAGGGTCTCCTTGTGCAGCGTGGCCGGCTCACCGACCCCCTGGAACTCCCAGGCCGCCGCGTAGCTGAATTCGTCGTCGTTCCGCTGCGCTTCTCCTTCCTCGGTCTGGCTCTCCTCGCGGAAGTGGCCGCCGCAGGACTCGGAGCGGTGCAGCGCGTCGTTCGCGAACAGCTCGGCGAACTCGAAGAAGTCCGCGACGCGACCGGCGTGCTCGAGGTTCTGGTTGAGCGTCTCGCCGTGCCCGGGCACGCGCACGTCCTCCCAGAACTCGTTGCGCAGCGAGGCGATGCGTTCGGCCGCGTCCTTGAGACCGGCCTCGTTGCGCGCCATGCCGCAGTTGTCCCACATGATCTGCCCGAGGGCACGGTGGAACGTGTCCACCGAGCGCGAGCCGTTCACGGACAGGAGCTTGTCGGTGCGCTCGCGCACCATCTTCTCCGAGGCCTCGAACTCCGGCGCGTCGGTCGTGACGGCCGGGAGCGCGCGGCCCGCGAGGTGTCCGCCGATCGTGTAGGGGATGACGAAGTAGCCGTCCGCGAGGCCCTGCATGAGCGCGCTCGCGCCCAGCCGGTTGGCGCCGTGATCGGAAAAGTTCGCTTCACCGAGCACGAACAGCCCGGGCACCGTGCTCTCCAGGTTGTAGTCCACCCAGAGGCCACCCATCGTG
>CAZDYS010000660.1:0-2526 GCA_964509445.1 uncultured Planctomycetaceae bacterium | reverse complement strand
GAGAGCGACGTCCGGCTCGGGGTGACCGCCTACGCGAACCTGATGCGTGCGCGCATCTGGCGCTCCCTCGGACGTCCCGGGCGCGCGCTGGGTGCGGCCCACCGCGCCGTCGAGCTGGCCCGCCGCACGGGCGAGCGCCGCCTCGAGGGCGAGGCGCGCGCGCGGCTCGGCGGTCTCCTGCTCGACCTCGACCGACCGGTCGACGCCGAGAGCGAGCTGCGGGACGCGAAGCTCCTCGCGGACGAGATCGAGGACCGCCGCGGTCAGGTGCTGGCGACCGTCTGGCTCGGACTGCTCCTCTGGGAGGAGGACGCCGAGGAAGCCCGGGGCATGGTCGAGCGAGCCGCCGCCCTGGCCCACGAGGTCGGCTTCTATCGCGCCGAGGCCTTCGGCCTCGCGATCCTCGCGCGCGCGACGCGGGAGACCGACCCGGTCCACGCGGACGCGAACAGCGAGCGTGCGCTCGAGCTGGTGGAGCGACACGGCGCGGAGCTGAGCGACCGGATCGTGATCGTCGGCACCCGTGCGCTCGTGCTCGCGAGCCAGGGGCAGGCCAGCGCGAGCCGCCGGCTCCTGCGTCGACTCGAGCGCCGCGTGCGAGAGAGCGCGCGCAACATCGAGGACCGCCACCTGCGCGAGGACCAGGCGCGCTACGCGGAGCGCCTCCTGTCCCAGGTCCTCTCCCCCGAGGGCCCCGTGCTCCCGCGCTCGCGGGGAGAGTCCGCATGACGTCGGGGAGTCACCGGAACACGAACGTGCTCGTGCCGGTGGGCCTCGTCCTCCTGGTGGTCGCGCTCTACGCGCGCACGCTGGGTCACGCGTTCGTCTACGACGACCTGCCCTACCTGCTCGCGAACCCGCTGGTCGAAGGTGGCCTCACCTGGTCGAACGTGCGCGCCGCGTGGACCGAGACGCACGAGAGCAACTGGCACCCGTTGACCTGGATGGCGCACATGCTCGACCGGACGCTGTTCGGCGTCGAGCCGGCCGGGCACCGCGCGGTGAACCTGCTCTGGCACGCGCTGAACGCGGTCCTGGTGTGGCGCCTCGTGCGCGCGCTGCGATTCGACACCCTCTGGGCGCTCTTCCTGGCGGCCGTGTTCGCGGCGCACCCCCTGCGGGTGGAGTCCGTCGCCTGGGTCGCCGAGCGCAAGGACTTGCTGTCGGGGACCTGCACGCTGCTCGCGCTGCTGGCCTGGGTACGCCACGCGCGCGCGACGACCGGGGCCCGGCGCACGAGCTACCTCGCTTCCCTGGGCTGGTTCGCGCTGGGAGCGTGCGCCAAGCCGATGGTCGTCACGCTGCCGTTCGTGCTGCTGGTGCTGGACCTGGGCCCGCTGCGACGCCGCGGCGGCGACGAGGACCCGGACGAGCCCGGACTCGGTGCGCTCCTCCTGGAGAAGGTGCCGTTCTTCGCGGTCTCCGCGGCGCTCGTGGTCGTGACCCTGCGCGCGCAGACCGACGCGACCTCGGACCTTCTGCGCGTCCCGCTCGACGTGCGGCTGTGGAACGCCGCGGCCGCGCTGGGGTTCTACCTGGAGAAGACCTTCCTGCCGCTCGACCTCGCGGTCCACTACCCCCACCCGGCGCTCCTCGCAGAGGATCCGGTCGCGCTCCTGCGCCCGCGCGCGATCTTCGGCCTGGGCGCGATCGTCGTCGCGCTGGCGCTCGGCTGGCGCTGGCGCCGCAGCCGTCCCTGGCTCGGGGCGGGCACGCTGCTGTTCGTCGGGACCCTGGTCCCGGTGCTCGGCCTGGTGCAGGTCGGCGAGCAGGCCTGGGCGGACCGCTACGCCTACCTCCCGGTGCTGTGGCTCACGCTCGCGCTCGCGGGCGCGCTCGAGGGACGGCTCCGCGGCGTCGACCCGCGCGCGACGCTCCTCTTCGGCGGTCTGCTCGTCGGGGGGCTCGCCTGGCGCACCGCCCTCCAGACGACCGTCTGGCGCGACCAGGAGACCCTGTTCCGCCACGCGCTCGAGCACGGCGGGCCGAGCCCGAAGAGTCTGGGCAACCTCGCCCAGGCGCTGCTCGAGAAGAACCGGCCGGAGGAGGCCGTCCCGCTGCTCGAGGCGTCCCTGGCCCTCGCTGCGACCGGGCAGGCGCACCTGAACCTCAGCCTCGCGCGCGAGGCGCTCGGCGATCCCGAGGCCGCCCAGCGGGAGGCGGAGCGCGCGCTCGCCCTGGGCGAGGAGGCCGCGCGCGTCCAGCTCGGCCGGCTGTGGATCGCGAGCGGACGCGCCGGCGACGCGCGCGCGCTGTTCGAGGCGGTGCTCGCCCAGGACCCGGACCAGCGCGACGCGCTCTACAACCTGGGCGTGCTCGCGGCGCGCGACGGAGACCTCGGGACCGCGGAACGGAACTACCGGCGCCTGCTGGAACTCGGCGACCCGGCACCGGACGTGCTGGTCAACCTCGCGGACGTCACGATGCGCGCGGGTCGCCCCGCGGAAGCCGCGTCGCTGCTCGACCGCGCGCTCGCGGCCGGCGTCGAGGATCCGCGGATCGCGCGCAACCCGACGCTGCTCCTCG
>CAZDYS010000659.1:0-2543 GCA_964509445.1 uncultured Planctomycetaceae bacterium | reverse complement strand
GGCCCTACGACGACCCGGGGGATCCGCCGGACGGCATGCTGATGCCGAAGGTCCCCGAGGTCATCCCGTCCTTCAAGCTGCCGGCCGTCTGGTTCCCCTACGACAAGATGGGCAAGTCGCCGGCCGGAATGGTCTGGGACACGACGGAGGGAGGCTTCGGGCCGTTCGCGGGGCAGCTGTTCGTCAGCGACCAGCACCACGCCTCCGTGCTGCGCGTATTCCTGGAAGAGGTCGACGGACACTGGCAGGGAGCCTGCTTCCCGTTCCGCGAGGGATTCCAGTGCGGGATCATCCGTCTGGCCTGGGGCCGGGACGACTCGCTCTTCGCGGGCATGACGAACCGCGGCTGGGGCGGGCGCGGCAACAGCCCCTACGGACTGCAGCGGCTTCGCTGGCGCGGGAGTCGACCGTTCGAGGTGCTCGAGATGCACGCCCGACCCAACGGCTTCCGCCTCCTCTTCACCGAGCCGGTCGATCCGGCGACCGCCGCCGACCCGGCCTCCTATCGCTTGGAGAGCTACACCTACGAGCTGCACGCCGCCTACGGGAGCGCGGAGATGGACCGCGCCGAGCCGCGTGTGCGGTCCGCGAGCGTGTCCTCCGATCGCCGGACCGTGGACCTCGAGGTCGAAGGCCTGCGCGCCGGCTACGTGCACGAGCTGCACCTCTCGGGTGTGCGCGGGCCCGAGGGCGTGCCGCTCTTGCACGACGAGGCCTACTACACCCTGATCCGGATTCCCGGGTCCTAGCGCGAAACCGCCCGCGCCCGCTCCGGTAGAGCGGCGCACACCCGAAGGAGGTCGCCCATGAACGCTCGTCTCGTCCCCGGTCTCGCCTGTCTCCTCGCCGCCTGCTCCGTTCTGCCGGAGGGCACGAGCGACCCGCTCGATCTCACCCGTCGTCACGAGGTCGAGTTCCAGGCCGAGGTCATCGCGGGTCACAGCACGCTGTCCGAAGCCGTGCGGAGCTCCACCGACGAAGACCTCGAGAAGGAGCGCGTGATCGACGTGCGCTGCCGCTTCGTGCGCCTGGAGGAGGAAGCCGCACGCGGGCTCGGACTCCTCGGCGTCGGCGCCTGGACCCTGGGCTCCGAGGAGGTCGAGCAGCGACTCGCCGCGCCCGCCTGGGAACCGCTGCTGGGGGAGGTGCGCCTCACGATGCATCCGGGACAGCTCGGGTCCGTCGCGATGCTGAACGAGCAGGCCTACGTGCGCTCCTTCGAGGTGAGCGCCGGAGAGAACGCCCTCATGGCCGACCCGGTCGTCGACGTGCTCTCGGACGGCGTCCTGCTGCTGGTCGAGGCGGACGAGGAAGGCGCGCGCGTCCAGCTCGGCCTCACGCTGATGCTCTCGGACCTGCAGCAGCTCGACGAGGTCGAGGCGAGCGTGCCCGGGGGATTCACGCCGGTCACGATCCAGCGTCCGCTGGTGAGTCGTCAGCGCCTGGCCACCGAAGCGACGCTCGGCGACGGAGAGGTGCTGCTCCTCGTGGCCCTCGAACCGGACGGCGCGGGCCGCCTGGTCGCGTTCCTCGACGCGACCGCCTACGAGGCCGAGGAGCTGCTCCCGAACTGAGCCGTTCCGCGCGAACGGCTCACAGGCCGAGGAGCGCTCGCGTCTCCTCGGCGCCTCTCGCGGCCGGCGCCTCGACGAACGCTCGCCGCAGGATCGGTTCGGCGCGCGCCCGGTCCCCGGCGGCCGCCAGCGCCTGCCCGATGCCGTGCAGGGCCCCGCCGCTCCGGTAGGACTGGCCCGTGAGCTCGTGCTCGCGCAGGGCCTCACGGAACCGCTCGAGCGCCGTCTCGGGATCGCCGAGGTGCAGCGCCAGCCAGCCCTCGGCCTCCGGTGCGAGCCGACCGTCCGGTTGCCCGTCCGGTTCCAGCGAACGTGCGCGCGCGACCTCCGCCTCGACGCGCTCGCGCGGTTGGTCCCAGGCGGCCAGCAGGCCGGCGCGCTCCCAGTGGTCCGCGGCTTCCTCGCACTGCGCCTCGCTGGTCTCAAGATAGCGCGCCGCGTAGGCATCGCGACGCGGCGTGTCTCCCAGGCGGTGCGCGGTCGTCGCGAGCGCGCGGAGCATGACGGACTCGGCGTGCGGGACGTCCACTCCCTCCTCGATCGCGCGTCGGTAGAGCCGTTCCCCCGCATCGATCCCGTCGAGCGCCAGGTAGAGCCGGCCCAGGGTCCAGGCGCCGCGTTCCCCGCGACGCTCCAGGTCGTCGAGCAGCGCCTGCTCGCGCTCCGTCGCGCGTTCGGTCTCCCCGGCGGCGAACAGGCTCAGCACCCGCAGCGCCTCCGGTGTCCGGTCCGCCCAGGGCGCCGGCCAGGAGTCGTCGCCGGAGCTCCCCGAGTACGACATGCTCGTCGAGGAGAAGCTCATCTGCGCCGAGCGCGCGAACCGGAAGCGCACCGGGTCGAGGCCGTAGAGGTCGTGGTCGCTCGCGACCTGCGCCCGGAACGGCGACCCCACGGCCTGGTCGACCGCGTCCAGGATCGAGAGCGCCTCGGCGGGCCGGCCGGCGCGCAGGGCGCGCTGGGCGCGGGCCC
>CAZDYS010000658.1:0-2544 GCA_964509445.1 uncultured Planctomycetaceae bacterium | reverse complement strand
GTTCCCCCTGCCGAAGCCGTTCCTCGTGCTCGCGACGCAGAACCCGATCGAGCAGGAGGGGACCTACCGTCTCCCGGAGGCCCAGGTCGACCGCTTCTTCCTGAAGCTCGTGGTCGGCTATCCCAACGAGGCCGAGGAGCTCGAGGTCGTGCACCGCATGGCGAGCACGAAGCTGCGCGAGGAGGTGCAGCCGATCATCGAGCTCGACGCGATCGTCCGCGCGCGCGAGCTGGTAGACCAGATCCACGTCGATCCTCGTCTCCTGCAGTACATGGTGAAGCTGGTGCGCGCGACGCGCGACCCGGCCGCCCACGGCGTCGGCGAGCTCGAAGGACAGATCCAGATGGGCGCCAGTCCGCGCGCCTCGATCGTGCTGTCCCTGGCGGCGCGCGCGAACGCCTTCCTCGAGCACCGCGGCTACGTGACGCCCGGCGACGTGAAGCGCATCGCTCCGGCGGCGCTGCGTCACCGCGTCGTGCCGAGCTACGAGGCCGAGGCCGAAGGGCGCGACTCCGACCAGCTGATCGCGCGGATCCTCGAGACCGTCCCGGTTCCCTAGGAGCGTCCCCGTGACGAGCGCAGAGCGCAGCGAGGAACCGCTCCTCGCTCCGGAGCTGATGGCGCGCGTGCGGCGGATCCAGATCCGCACGCAGCAGCTCGTGTCCGGAGCGCTTCAGGGGTCGTACCGCTCGAACTTTCGCGGCACCGGCATCGAGTTCGAGGAGGTGCGTCCGTACATGCCCGGCGACGAGGTGCGGGACATCGACTGGAACGTCACCGCCCGCACCGGCGAGCCGCACATCAAGACCTACCAGGAGGACCGTCAGCTCCTGCTGCAGATCCTGGTGGACACCTCGCGCTCGATGGACTTCGGGAGCGGCGCCAAGACCAAGCGCGAGGTGGCCGCGGAGGTCGCCGCGCTGCTCTCCTTCGTGGCCGCCAGCAACCAGGACGCGGTCGGCCTCTCCTTGTTCTCCCAGGAGACCGAGAAGCACCTCGCGCCGGACAAGGGCTCGCGGCACGTGCTGCGGATCGTGCGCGAGGTCGTGGCGGCCCGCGCGGACGGGGCCTCGAGCTCGCTCGAGAACGTGCTCGAGGACCAGCTGATGCACCTCAAGCGGCGCACGCTCGTGTTCCTCGTGTCCGACTTCCACGGCGTGGAGGACGAGCCGGGCTGGAGCGACGTGCTCGCCCAGGTCGCGCGCCGCCACGACGTGATCTGCGTGCGCACCTACGACCCGTTCGAGGAGGAGCTCCCCGCGGCCGGGATCCTGCTGATGCAGGACGTCGAGCGCGGCGAGACGGTCGAGGTGGACACGCGCTCGCGGCGTGTGCGCGAAAGCTGGCGCGACGCCGCCGAGCGACGTCGGGACGCATTCCTCGCCGGCGTGCGTCGCGGACGCGCCGACGCGATCGAGATCTCCACGACCGAGGACGTCGCGGACCCGATCCTGCGCTGCTTCCTGCGACGGGCGCGCGGCGGACGGATGGGAGGGCTGCGCAAGTGATCCTCGCCCTCGCCCTCGCCTGGTTCCCCCAGGAGGACCCGTCGGCGCGCTTCCAGGTGCGGCCCGAGGCCGTCGAGGTGGGCGAGCCCTTCGAGCTCGTGCTCGAGCTGGAGCACGGCGAGGCCCTCGACGCCTGGGAGCTCACCGGACAGCCGCTCGCGCTGGACGCGAGCTGGGTGCTGCTGGACGAGGAGGGACCCAGCTCGGAGCCGCTCCTCGACGGGCGCCGCCTGACGACCCGATCCTGGCGCCTGGTCTCGCTCGAGCCGGGGCCGCGCTCCCTGGCCGCGTTCCTGCCGGTGCTCCCGGACGTGCCGCGCGTCGACGCCGGCGCCACGACCGTCGACGTGCGGTCGGTGCTTCGCGAGGACGAGACCCGGCCGCGTCCGCTGCGCGGCTTCCCCGAGGGCTTCGGACAGGGTGGCGCCGCGCCGCGGAGCGAGGACTCTCGTCCGTTTGCGCTCCTCGCGGGTGCGCTCGTCGCGGCCGCGCTGCCCATCGTGCTGTGGCTGCGCCGGCAGCGGCGCAAGCCGCGCGTCGTACCGACCGCGAGTCCGCTCGAGGAGCTGGAGGCGCTGCGGCAGGCCGGCGCGGAGACGGCCCAGGTCGTGAGCGAACGACACTTCCACCTCACGCGACTCGTGCGCTCCGCGACCGACGCCGCGGCCGGGGAAGAGCGCGCCGGTCTCACGGACACCGAGTGGCTGGCGGCGGTCCGCGGGACGTCGCTGTTCTCGGAGGAGCTCGAGGACCTGCTGCAGCGCGCGGAGTCCGTCAAGTACGGCGGGACGACGCCCACGAGCTGGGCGCTCGACGAGGCCTACGGCGCGGCGCGCGGCGCGCTGGAAGGGCTCGCGCAGCACCGGGAGGCGGCGTCGTGATCGCACTCCTGCAGGAGGAAGCGGTGCGCAGCGCCGCCCGGGGACGACTGCCGCTCTTCGGAGACTTCGCGCTCGCGGACCCGGAGTTCCTGCTGCTCCTCTTGGCCGTGGGGGCGGCCTTCCTGTGGGATACACTCTTTCCCTACAAGATGAGT
>CAZDYS010000657.1:0-2554 GCA_964509445.1 uncultured Planctomycetaceae bacterium | reverse complement strand
CCTCCGCCTCGGGCGCGCCCTCCTGCTCGGGCTGGGCGCCCTGCTCGAGGGGCACCGGCCCCGGCTGGAGCGCATGGTGGCGGTCCGGCTGGACGCGCGGCTCCGCGGTCGCGTCGACGCGGCGGACGTCGTGCAGGAGACCTTCGTCCACGTGATCGAGCGTCTCCCGCAGTTCCTCGCGAAGCACGAGATGAGCTTCTTCGTGTGGCTGCGGCTGGAGACCGAGAAGTACCTCCACGCGACGCACCGCCGCCACCTCGAGGCGCGCGGCCGGGACGCGCGCGTGGAGGTCCCTCTGGTGATCCCCGGCGGTCTGGGGGCGAGCTCCTTCGTCCTCGCGAGCGCGATCCTCGACCGCTCGAACACCCCGTCGCGCGTCGCCATGGAGGGCGAGCGGCGTCGACGGCTGCTCGAGGCGGTCGAGGGCATGAAGGAGGCGGACCGCGAGGTGCTGATGCTGCGCGCCTTCGAGGAGCTCACGAACCGCGAGGTCGCGCAGACCCTGGAGCTGTCGGAGTCCGCGGCCACGCTGCGCTTCGTGCGCGCGCTCGAGCGGCTCGAGGAAATCCTGCAGCGGCTCGACATCGTGACCGAGGGGCTGCGGTGAGCGAGCACGGATCCGGTTCGGGTGCGGTCGACGCGCTGCTCGGAGACATCGTCGAGGAGGTCGAGGCCCGTCGCCGCGCCGGCGAGACGCCACGCGTGGAGGAGTACGCCGAGCGCTATCCCGAGCACGCGCAGCGCATCGTGAAGATCTTCCAGGCGCTCGAGCGGCTCGGCGAGGTGCGCGAGGAGGCCAGCGAGGCGCCGGCTCCGTTCACGCTGCGGCGGATCGGCGACTACGTGCTCGAGCGGGAGCTCGGTCGGGGCGGCATGGGAGTGGTCTTCCTCGCGCGCGACGAGCGCCTCGGACGGCGGGTCGCGCTCAAGCTGCTGCCTCTGCAGGCCACCCTGGACCCGCGCTTCCTCGAGCGCTTCCGGCGCGAGGCGCGCGCGGCCGGTGGCCTGCAGCACCCGCACATCGTCCCGGTCCACGGCGTGGGGGAGGAGAACGGGCTGCACTACTACGTGATGCAGTACGTGGACGGGGTCGCGCTCGACGCGTTGATCCCCGCGGTGCGGGAGCTCGCGTCCGGCGAGAGCTCCGCCGCGTCCGGTTCGGGTGAGCCCGACGGACGCGACGTCTCGCGACTCGCCCGAGCGCTCCTGCGGCGGGAGGCCGCGGAGGACGAGACGGGCAGCGGCTCGGGCAGCGGACGCGCGGTCCCTGGAGCGCCGGAGCCGGCGGCCCCCGCGACCACGCGAGCCACGCGGTCGCGGACCAGGACCTACGCGCGCAACGTCGCGCGCATCGGGATCCAGGTCGCGGACGCGCTCGCCTACGCGCACGGTCGCGGCGTGCTGCATCGCGACATCAAGCCCGCCAACCTCCTGATGGACTCGAGCGGCCGCACCTGGGTCAGCGACTTCGGGCTGTGCAAGACGACCGGCGAGGACCTGACGGTCACGACGGACTTCGTCGGGACCCTGCGCTACATGGCGCCGGAGCAGCTCGACGGGACGGCGGACGTGCGCAGCGACGTGTACGAGCTGGGCGTCACCCTGTACGAGCTCCTCGCGCTGCGGCCTGCCTTCCGGGCTTCCGATCGCGTGGCGCTCCTGCGCGAGGTTGCGGAGGTCGAGCCCGCGCGGCTGCGGAAGGGCAACCCGGCCCTCCCGACGGACCTCGAGGCCATCGTGATGAAGGCCATGGCCAAGCTGCCGGAGGACCGCTACGGGACGGCCGAGGCGATGGCCGAGGATCTGCGCGCGTTCCTCGCCGGCCGACCGGTCGCCGCCCGCCCGCCGAGCGCGTTCCGTCTCCTGCGGCTGCTCGCGAGGCGCCATCGCTCGGCCTTCTGGACCGCGGTGCTCGCGACGGTCCTCCTGGCCGCCGGCGTGCTGCTCTACGTCCTCGGGCTGTCGCGCGCGCGCGGCGAGCAGGACCGGCAGCTCTACGTGGCCTCGATCGCGGCGGCCTCGGCGAGCCTGGAGCGCAACCCGGGCGCGGCCCGCGAGCACCTGGAGCGAGCCCCTCGGGAGCTGCGCAACTGGGAGTGGGAGCACCTGCGCGCGCGGCTGGACGGTACCGGCGACGTGCTCGAGCAGCACGAGAGCCACGTGATGGCCGTCGCCGGCCTCCCGAACGGCGGCTACCTGTTCACCCGCGCCTCCGGCGAGCTGGAGGGACGCGGCGTGACCGGACCGGGGTCTTCGTTCAGCGTCCCGACGCACGGCGGCTTTCCCTCGCGCATCGCCGTGGCGCCGGACGGACGTTCGGCGGCGGTCCGCGCCTCCTGGGTCGTCGAGGTCTGGTCCCTGGAGGACGAGCCCTTCGTGCTGGGCTCGTTCAACGCCGGACTCGACGTCATGAGCGTGTGCTTCGACGGGACGGGCGAGCGTCTGTTCGTCGGGCTGGTGAACGGCGGCGTGCGCTGCTTCGACGGACGGCTGGAGGAGGAGCGGTTCGCGCGCGCCTACGACAGCGCCGTGGACGCCCTCGTGGTGACGGGAG
>CAZDYS010000656.1:0-2559 GCA_964509445.1 uncultured Planctomycetaceae bacterium | reverse complement strand
CGAGCCCGCCTCCGCGCGTGAGCCCGCGCCGCGCACCGCCGCGGACGATGCCGCGCAGCTGGAACAGCTCCTCGAGGCCGTGATCGAGACGGCCGAGGGTCCGGCCGAGGAAGACGCTCGGACGGCCACGCGCGCCCTCCACCGCGCCCAGGAGCGGCTCGCCGGATGGCTCCGCGCCGAGGAGCAGGAGGCGCGCGCGGAGCGACGAGACGTCGATGCGACCCGTCGCGCGACGTGGGAGCGCGCGCAGAAGTGGGTGGACGCGGCGAGCGAGCTCGACGACCCGGCCGCCAAGCAGCGCGCGCTCGCGGAGCTCCGCGACGCGCTCTACGCGGAGGACCCGGACGAGGTCACGGCGGCGCTGCGCGCACTCGCGCGGCTCGGAGAGGTCGCGTTCGACAAGGAGCCGTTCCGGCAGCCGATCCTGGAGGCCCTCGAGGGAGCCACGGGAGAGCAGCGGGTCGCGGCGCTCTACGCGCTCTTCAACACCTCACGGCGGCCCGAGGACCTGGAGCTGGCCCTGGCGGCGGTCACGGACCCGGAAGCCCGCGGCAGCGCCTCGCACCTGGTGCACCTCTTCAGCGAGGGCGACCTGACCGGGGCGACCGGCGACGCCGTCCTGCCGCTGTTCGACGCCACGGACGACCGGGACCTGCGGGAAGCGATGCGCGGGATGTGGGGCGCCGCCGTCTCGGACGAGATCGCGGCGCGGGTGCTGTCCCTCGCGGCGGACGGCAGCTCGCTGCAGCACGACGCGGTGTACTTCGGGCTCTCCACCTGGCGCGACAAGCAGCCGGAGGTCGTGGAGCGGCTGATCGAGTTCCTGGAGACCGCCGGCAGCCAGGAGGAGGGCCGGGCGCTCTGGGGCCTCGGCTTCGGAGTCCCGGAGGAGAGCTGGCCCCGGGTCACCGAAGCGATGCGGGCGCTGTTCGAGGCCCGCAGCTCGACCTCGGTCCGCATCTCCGCGCTCGAGCGAATCGGCCTCTACGGCACCGCGGGGGACGTTTCCTGGCTCCAATCCATCGCCAGCAACGTCGACGCCCCTGCGGACGTGCGGGCCGCGGCCCGGCGAGCCCTGCGGGCCCTGTCGGACTGAGACGCCGCGGGAGGCGGGGAGCCCGCAGGCACCGGGCCCGGGGCGGTGGAGTCGGCGACGCGAGGGGGAGGCGGTCTACGTTAAGATCTGGTAACGTATACCTTGGTCTTACCAATGCGGTTCCCTCTCGCCTCACTGTGTCTGGCCCTGCTCGGCTGTAGCGATCCGAGTGAGGACGCGTCCCCGTCTCCGAACGCGGCCGCGGCCGAGCCAGCCGTTCCCGTCGCTTGGAAGGAGAGCGGCGCGACGCTCGAACGCGCCCGCGAGCTCGCCGAGTCCGGCGACACGGCCGGAGCCACCGCGCTCTATCGCGAGCTCCTCCAGAACGACCCCGAGAACGCCGAGGCCCATCACCTCCTGGGACGCTCCCTGGTCGCGCTCTCGCGCCTGGCCGCCGGTCGCGGCGGAGCGGCGCCGGACGCGGGCGGTGGCGTCACCCTGGGTCGGGACTTCGGCATGCTGCGCGAGGCGGTCGAGCACCTGGAGCGCTCCGTCGAGCTCGAGCCCGAGAACGTCGAGTACCTGTACTGGGGTGGCCGCGGGAACCACGTCGCCGGCAACGTCGAGCGGGGCGCCGAACTGCTGGAGCGCACGCTCGAGCTCGACCGGGAGAACGGAGCCGCGGCCAAGCGACTCGGCCTGTTGCACCTCGACGCGGGCGACATCGACCTCGCGCGTCGGACCTTCGAGCGCGCAGAGGCGCTGCTCCCCTTCGACCCCGGCATCCCGTTCCAGCTGGGCAACATCCTGGTCGAGGACGAACCCGAGGCCGCGCGCGACGCCTTCCGCCGCTCCACGGCGATCGACCCGACCTTCGCGGCGTCCTACAGCGTGTTGATCCCGCTGCTCGTCCGCCTCGGCGACGAGGAAGGAGCGGAGCAGGCGAGGGCCGACTTCGAACGCTGGCGCTACTTCGAGGAGCACGTGCGCGAGGCCCAGCGACGCGCGTTCGTGAACCCCGACGACGCCGCCCTGCAGCTGGCGGCCGGCGAGCTCCTGCTCGTCAAGCGCGCCTGGAGCGACGCTCTCGGCTACTTCCAGCGCGGGCTGGTGCTCGACACGACCAACGCCCAGGCGCACCTGTACTGCGGCATCGCCTCGCGCGAGCTGGGACGCCTCGAAGACGCGCGCAACCACGTCGAGGAGACCGTCTACCTGCAGCCGAACGCGCTCGAGCCGCGGCTCGAGCTGATGGAGGTCGTCCACCTGCAGGGCGACGACGCGCGCCTCGACGAGCTCGTCTCCGAGACGGACGCCGCCGCGAGCTCGCTTCCGAACGCCGCGCGGCTCGAGTACGCGCTCACGCTTCTCTCCGTCGAGAAGAGCGAGACCGCGGCGAGCCACTTCCGCGCGATCCTGGAGACGGAGCCGGACAACGTCCGGGCGCAGGAGGGTCTGGCCGAGGCCCAGGCGGGAACCGCGGAGTGAGAGGCGCAGCGCTCGCGGGACTGGCGCTCCTCTGC
>CAZDYS010000655.1:0-2563 GCA_964509445.1 uncultured Planctomycetaceae bacterium | reverse complement strand
ATCCGTAGGTCCCAATCCCCAAATCAGTAATGGAGTCGTCAAAGAGCCTTCGTTGAAGGGAAAGAGTGTACGCAGGCGCACGGTGAACCGCGCCTTGCGGCCTTCCGCCACGCAGCGCTCCGCGAGCGGCGCCTCGATCTCGCGCTCGAGCACGTGAGCGATCCCGCGTGCGCCCTGACCGGCCTCCTGGGCCTGGCGCGCGATCCACGGCGCGATGGAGCGCGCGAAGGTCACGACCGTGCCGGTGCGCCGCGCGTGGGCGGCGAACGCCGTCAGCTGCCGCGTCGCGACCTCCGTCAGCTCCTCGGGGCCGAGCGGGTCGAACGGGACGACCTCGTCCAGGCGCGCCAGGAACTCGGGACGGAAGCGCGCGTCCAGGGACGCCTGGAGGATCTCGTCGCGCTCGCGACTTCCGAGGTCCTGCCGTGCGAATCCGACCGCGTCCGCGGCCGACAGGAGCTCCTTGGTCCCGACGTTCGACGTCAGCACCACGATGCAGCGCGAGAAGTCGAGGCGCATCCCGCTGCCGTCCGTCACGTACCCCTCGTCCAGGAGCTGCAGCAACAGGTCGTGCAGCCGCCCGTGGGCCTTCTCGACCTCGTCGAACAGGAGCACGGTGTTCTCCGCGCGCTCGAGGCCGCGCGTGAGGATCCCCGCCTCGGCGTAGCCCGTGTAGCCCGGGGGCGCTCCGATCAGCTTCGCGTACTCGTGCGCCTCGGCGTACTCGGTGCAGTCGACGCGGATCAGGTCGCTCTCCTCGCCGACGCAGCCGGCCAGGGCCTTGGCGAGCTCGGTCTTGCCGGTTCCGGTCGGGCCCAGACAGAACAGCGAGGCCAGGGGGCCGCGACGACCCCACCCCAGGGCGGCACGGCGTACGGCACGTCCGACGGCTCGGAGCGCTCGCTCCTGTCCGACGATGCGCTGCCCGAGCCGGTCCTCCACGTCGCTGGCGAGGCGACGCAACCGGCGATCGAAGGCAGCGCGGTCGGAAGACCGTCGGGTACGGCGAGCCGCCCCAGGGGCTTCGTGGTGTTCGGGGAAGCGCACCCGGTGCAGGTCGAGCTCCGGGTTCACGTCCAGGACGAGGCCGTAGAGGGCCTCGAGGTGCGTCTCCTGCAGCTCCTCGGCCAGCTCCGGCACGCAGGCCTCGACCACCAGGCGGCGGTAGGAGGCCCCGTCCAGGGAGGCCGGTGCGGCGGCGCCCTCCTGGAGCCCCAGAACCAGGCGTGGAGCGCCCTCCGAGACCCGCACCCGCACGAAGCGGTCGAGCGGCTCGAAGTACTTGAACACGTGGTTCGTCTGCTCTCGTTCCAAGGCGGGGACGGCCGGTGGGGGAGACTGGAGGGGGGATCGCGAGGGGACCGCGACGCCCCTGTGCATCGGGTCCCCGATTCGGCGATCTTGAAGCCGGTGGCGATTCGGCGTTAGGAATACGCCCGGCACCACGCCCCTCATGAACGATCTCGACCTCCTGGCCCGCTACGTCCACGGCGGGCAGCTCGACAAGGCCCAGGCCCAGGAGCTCCTGCCGGCCCTGCAGGCGGGTGCGAGCCTGGACGACCTGCTCGTCGACACTCTGGGCTGGACCCGGGAGCGCGCCGCCGAGCTGCGCGCCTCGGGCGGCGACGAGCTCCCGAAGATCCCCGGCTACGCGATTCGTTCGCGCCTGGGGACCGGCGGGACGGCCTCGGTCTACCTGGCGCGGGAGAAGAAGAGCCAGCGCACCTTCGCGCTCAAGGTGCTCAGCCGTTCGGCGACGCTGCACGAGCCGACCCGCAAGGCGTTCATCGCCGAGGCTCGCCTGCTCGAGAAGCTCGACGTCGCGGGGCTGGTCAAGGGCTTCGGCGTGGCGCGCGCGGGCAACGTGTTCTTCTCGCGCCTCGAGCACGTCGAGGGCGAGACGCTGCTCGAGCTGCTCGACGGGGACCGCGTCTTCCGCGAGGAGGAGGCCCTGTCGGTCGTCCTCTCCGTCGCGGAGACCCTGCAGGGGCTCGAGCAGGCCGGGGTCGTGCACCGCGACGTGAAGCCCGGGAACATCATGCTCACCCGCGAGGGACGCGTCGTCCTGATCGACCTCGGCTTCGCGGCGGGGGAGGGAGAGCGCTGCCAGGAGGACGGAGCCGTCGGAACGGTCGCCTACCTGTCGCCGGAGCAGGCGCGTGGCGGGGCCGCCGCGGACATCCGCTCGGACATCTACAGCCTCGGCATCTCCCTGTTCCACCTGGTGGTCGGCAAGCTCCCGTTCGACAGCTCCGACGACCGCGAGGTGCTGCGCATGCAGGTGATGGACTCTCTGTCCTCTCCGGAGCTGAAGAGCCGCGGCATCTCTCCGCACCTGCACTACTTCATCGAGAAGATGGTCGCGAAGGACGCGGCCGACCGGTACCAGGACTGGAACGAGCTGATCGCCGACGTGCGCGGACAGCTCGCCGGTCGGGAGGGTCTCGACTTCTCGATCCCGCCCAAGCGACGCGGGTCCTGAAGGCCGGGAAGTTCCCGCCGCGGTCGTCGTCCCGTCCGGCGCCATGAGCTCCTCGCAGCGCTCGCTGATCCTCGGCCTCTG
>CAZDYS010000654.1:0-2568 GCA_964509445.1 uncultured Planctomycetaceae bacterium | reverse complement strand
CGGGCAGCCAAACGAAAACGCCCGCCGGAGGCGGGCGTGTCGGATGGCTCCCCGAGTAGGACTCGAACCTACGACAAACCGGTTAACAGCCGGTTGCTCTACCAACTGAGCTATCGGGGAACGCGGGCGAGAAAGGCTACCCGGCTGGCGGGCCGCGTCAAGTGCCGGATCGGGCCGCCTGCAGAGTCTTCCGATCCTCCGGGCCGAAGACCGCGGGGGCGGCCGGGACGCGGTCCCAGCGGAAGTCCGCGGTCCGCTCCTCGGGACGGACGCGGTCCGGCGACGGGAGGCCCAGGGAGCGGGCGCACCAGGCCACGACGGCCCGTCCGTCGACGCCGGCCTCGCGGAGCTCCGTCAGGCCCAGATCGCGGTCGCGTTTCGCCAGCCGGCGGCCGGTCGGGTCGACCACCAGCGGCAGGTGGAACCAGCGCGGACGGGGGAGTTCGAGGAGCTCCTGGAGCAGGGCCTGGCGCGGCGTGCTGGGGACCAGGTCGTCCCCGCGCACGACCTCGGTGACGCCCTGGCGCGCGTCGTCCACGACGACCGCCAGCTGGTAGGCCAGCACGCCGTCGCGACGCGCGAGCAGGAAGTCGCCCACCTCGGCGCCGACGTCGTCCGTGCGCGGCCCGAGGCGCTCGTCGCTCCACGACACGGTCCCCGCAGGCACGCGCAGCCGCAGGCCGACCGGGCCTGTGCCGGCGGCTTCGGCCTCCTCGAGCGTCGCGAAGCGCCCGCGGCAGGTCCCCGGGTAGCGCAGCGTCCCGTCGCTTGCGTGCGGCGCGACGGAGAGCGCCTCGATCTCGCGACGGGAGCACACGCAGGGATAGGCCAGGTCCCGGCGGACGAGCTCCTCGAGCGCCGCGCGGGCCGGTTCCGGCGCGCCGGACTGCAGGAGCGGGCCCTCGTCCCAGTCGAGTCCGAGCCACGCGAGGTCGCGCAGCACGTCGTCGACGGCGCCGGGCGCGACGCGCGCGCGGTCGAGGTCCTCGATGCGCAGCACGAGGCTGCCGCCGCGCGCACGCACGCTCCACCAGGCCGCGAGGAAGCTGCGGGCGTGCCCGACGTGCAGGCGACCGGTCGGGCTGGGCGCCAGGCGACCGCGCGGGGCGGCGGGAGCCGGAGAGAGGGGAGCAGCCATCGGGCAGCAGAGCCTAAGCGCTCTGGCCGTCCGCGCGAGCCCCCTGGCGCCCCCTGGCACGGGGCGCGGGAGGCGCGGCGACCCCCGGGTCCTCGCGCCCCCTCGACAAACCCCGGCGGCGGTAGCACCCCTCGGATCCCGGCCGTATCCTCGCGCTCGATGCCGAACACGCGTCCGAACACGCGCGAAGGAGTCGATCCGCTGGTGCGCGACGACCTGCTCGCCCACCTGCCCGACAAGCCGCGCTTCGTGATGGCGCGCGGCCTGTTGCTCGCGAACCGCGGCCGGGTCCTGCTCGGCCCCGAGGGGCGTCGCGGAGCGGGCTTCTTCGTGCTGGACGCCGATCGTCCGCGCATGTGCCAGGCGGTCGGTCGCCCGGTTGGCGGGCTGGTCGAGCAGCTGATCGGCGACTGCGCGGACTGCCACGAGATCCTCTGCGCGGCGGAGACGGGCGAGCACTTCGCCTCGCTCCTGCCGGGCTGGGTCGCGCGGCCGGCGACGGCGCACGTTCACCCGGACCCGAGCGAGCTCACGGCGCGTCGCGGGCACGACGTGCGGCTCCTGCGCGCCGAGGACGGAGAGGCCCTGGGGCACCTGCCGTCGCGCCTGCGCGCGGACATCCGCCTGGCGCTCGAGCACGCGCCGGTGTCGGCCACCTTCCTCGACGGGCGTCCGGTGGCGTTCTGCTATGCGGCCTACGAGACCGAGGCCTGGTGGGACGTGTCCGTCGACACGGTTCCCGAGGAGCGTCGCAAGGGGCTCGCCTCCGCCGCCGCGAGTCTGCTGGTCGAACAGATGCTCGAGCAAGGCAAGCGGCCCGTGTGGGGAGCCCTCGACGCGAACGGTGCCTCGCTCGCCATGGCGGCCAAGTACGGCTTCCGCGCGGTGGACCGGATGATGGTGTTCACGCCTCCGGAGCGACGCGCCGAGGCGCGCACGTGAACGCGCGGCACGCGGTCGGGCTCGCGCTCTCTGCGACGGCCGTCGCGAGCTCTCCGGCGGCCCAGGACCGCGTCCCGCGCGCCGTCTCGGGCGTGGCGCGCAGCGGACAGGAGCTCGTCTTCGTCGACGACGAGGCGCCCGGTCGCCTGTTCCGCATTCCGATCGGCGATCCCTGGGGCACGCTGCGGATCGAGGATCCGGAGGTGCGCGAGGAGGTGCTCTTCGAGGTCGAGCTCGCGACCGACCTGGAGTCGCTCGACGTCGTGAACGGCGACGTGCTGCTGCTCTCCGAGGACCTGCACCGCGTCCTGGACTCCTACGGCGAGCGCTACGTGTACACGGAGGCCTGGGCCGAGCTCGGCGGCCGGGGCCTCGCGGGGCTCGCGGTGCGCGGCACCGGGGACGGGGGCCTCGAGGCCGCGACGTCCTTGGAGGCCGAGCGCTTCGCCCGCGCCCTCCATCGTCAGCGCGCTGCCGAGCAAGAGCAA
>CAZDYS010000653.1:0-2568 GCA_964509445.1 uncultured Planctomycetaceae bacterium | reverse complement strand
CGAGCTCGCGCGCGAACTCCGTGCGCGCGTCGTAGTTCTCGGGATCGAGGTCGACCGCTTCCTGGTAGCGCTGCAGGGCCGCCGCGCGGTAGCCGAGCAGCACGGCCGAGCGCGCGTGCAGGAGCTTCGCGCGGACGTTCCCGGGCGAGAGCGCCAGCGCGCGGTTGGCGCACTCCTCGGCGAAGAGCCCTTCCTCGCGCAGGAGCCGCAGCTCGCCCAGCTCGAGCCAGGCGACCGCGTTCGAGGGGTCGAGCTCGACCACGCGCGAGAGCTCGCGGAACGCGGTCTCGAGGTCGCCGCGGGTGCGCTGGATCATCGCCAGTCGCAGCACCGCCGGCGTGAAGTTCGGGTCCATCGCGACCAGGCGCTCGAGCGTCGTCTGCGCGTCCTGCGGACGGTCCTGTCCGCGGAAGGCCTCGGCGAGGTTGAACACCGCTTCGCGGAAGTGCGGGTTCGCCTCGATCGCCTGGAGGAACTCCGCCTCCGCGCGGATCGGGTCGAACTCCTCCTCCAGGTACACCAGGCCGAGGTTGTTGTGCGCGACGAAGTTGCGCTCCGTGACCTCGAGCGTGCGGCGGTTGAGCGTCCCGGAGTCGGACCAGTAGCCGACCTGTCTCCAGGCGCTCCCGACGAAGAGCCCGAGCACCAGCGTGCCAGCGCCGACGACGATCCCCTTCTTTTCGGGACGGCGATCGATCCAGCCCGCAGCGGCCACGCAGACGGCCCAGCCGAGGCCGATCGTCGGCAGGTAGGTGTAGCGGTCCGCGTAGGCCTGGGAGCCGATCTGCACCAGGCCGATCACGGGCACCAGCATGCCGAGGAACCAGCACCACCCCGCGAGGAGCGCGGGGTCGCTCGCGCGGCGGCGCCAGGCGAGCGCGGAGAGCGCGAGGACGAGCACGAGCCCGAGTCCCGCCGGGATCCACAGCCGCGCGGCGTCGTCCGGGAAGGCGAGCGACGGGTGGGGGTAGAACGCGGCCAGCCCGAAGGGCGCGATGGAGAGCTTCACGTAGGCGAAGACCGCGCCGAAGGCGTTGGCCATGCGGTCGACGATGGGCAGCGCGCCCGTGGATCCGATGGTCCCGCCGCCGGCCTGCGCCTGGAACATGAGGACGACGGCGACGGCCGAGAGCGCCACGAGCGGGAGCTTCTCGAGCAGGAGTCCGCCCAGCGACTTGCCGCCCTCGCGCAGCCGCCCGAGCGGCCACAGGTCGAGGACGACGAGCAGGAACGGCACCGTCAGGAGCATCTGCTTGGCGAGCAGCCCGAGCGCCAGGGCCAGGGCGACGGCGACGTAGCGCGCGACGCTGGGCTTGCGCGCGTAGTGCGCCCAGGCCAGGAGCGTCAGGAAGAAGAAGACGCCCGAGAGCACGTCTTTGCGCTCGGAGATCCAGGCCACGGACTCGACCCGCAGGGGATGCAGCGCGAACAGCGCGGCGACGCCCAGCGCCTTGAGGTCGGACCGCAGCAGCACGCGGAACGCCGCGAAGCACAGCGCCACGTTCACGAGGTGCAGCCCGACGGCCATCGCGTGGTGCCCCGCCGGCTCGAGGCCGAACAGGGACACGTCGAGCATGTGGGACAGCCACGTCAGCGGGTGCCAGTTGCCCGAGTGGGCGACGGTGAACGCCCAGCGCAGGCCGTCGAGGGTGAGGCCGCCAGCGACGTCGGGGTTCTGCGTGACGTAGGCGCCGTCGTCGTAGTCGACGAACTCCGCGCCGAAGGCCGGTGCGTAGGCGACCAGGGTCGCGACGAGGAGCGCCAGCGGTCCGAGCACGCCGACCCAGCGGGGGGCCGCCGCGCGGGCGGCTCCGTCGTCGGGGCGGGGCTCCTCGGTCGTCATGGCGTGCGGCGGAACGCTTCCTGCTGTTCGTAGTCCACGAGCCGTCGTTCCATCATGCGGCGCTGGGCGGGCTGGCGCACCCGGTCGATGGCCATGCGCTGGTGCTCCAGCGCGTCGTCCCAGCGGCCGGCGCGGGCGTAGGCCGCGGCCAGCTTGATCCACAGGTCCGCCTGCTGCAGGTCGGCCGGGCCCGCGAGGCGAGCGGCGAACTCGCCCCAGCGGACGGCCTCGCTCCCGTCGAGCAGTTCGTCGTAGGGGCTCGTCGCGCGGATCCAGGCGACGTTGAGGGCCGCGTAGCGGGCGTCCGGGGACTCGAGGTCCTGCAGCGCGCGCTCCAGGTAGGGCATGGCGTCGCGATCGCGCCCGAGGCTCAGGTACAGCCCGGCCAGGTTCTGCAGCGCGGGCCCGTAGTCCGGGTTCGTCTCGAGCGCGCGCAGGAAGGCCGCCTCCGCGTCGGCCGTCTCGGTCGCCAGCACGCCGTAGAGGTCGTTGGCCTCCGGGCTCGAGGGGTCGATGGAGAGCGCGCGCTCCAGGGCGGCCCGCGCCTCGTCGATCTGGTTCTCGACCGCGTTGAGCTTGGCGACGATCACGTGCGCCGCGAACCGCGACTCGTCGATCCGGAGCGCGGCTTCCGTCTGCTGGCGCGCCAGGGTCAGGCGGCTGTCGCTCGCGAGCTCGCGCGCGAACTCCGTGCGCGCGTCGTAGTTCTCGGGATCGAGGTCGAC
>CAZDYS010000652.1:0-2573 GCA_964509445.1 uncultured Planctomycetaceae bacterium | reverse complement strand
CACGTCGTTGCTACGCCAGGGCATCGCCCTTGAAGCCCACGCCGCCATCGACGGAGAGCACCATCGACGGGTAGCGCGTGTGGTGCCCGTGCTCCGCGGCCGCGATCTGGTCGAACACCGCGCGCTTGGACTGCACCGCCTCGCCGTTGATGGCGAGCAGGTAGTCGCCGCGCTCCATCCCCGCGCGGTCGGCGGGGCTGCCGCCCGTGACCGACTCGATGTACAGGCCGCGGCGCAGGCGGTGCTTCTCGATGCCGATGCCGAACCAGCCGCGCTCGACGTAGCCCTTGTCGGCCAGCTGCGAGATCACGTCCCGCGCCATCTCGGCCGGGATCGCGAAGCCCAGCCCCTGGGCGCCGCCGGAGACGACCTCCTTGGCGGTGTTGATGCCGACCACGCGGCCGTCCAGGTCCACCAGCGGCCCGCCGCTGTTGCCGGAGTTGATCGCGGCGTCGGTCTGCAGGAAGTTCTCGTAGACCACCTCGCTGAGGCCTGCCTCGCGACCGGCCGCGCTGATGATCCCGAAGGTGACCGTGTGGTCGAAGCCGAGCGGGTTGCCGACCGCCAGCACCCAGGTCCCGATGGGCGGCTCCGGTCCGTCGGCGAACTCGAGGTACTCGAAGTCCTTGCCCGGGACCGAGATCAGCGCGAGGTCGGAGTCCCGGTCGAAGGCCACCAGCCGACCCGTCAGCCGTCGCCCGTCGAGCAGCCGGATGTCGCAGGTCTCGGCGCCGCCGGTCACGTGGAAGTTGGTCACGATCAGGCCGTCCGAGCTGATCAGGACGCCGGAGCCGCTCAGCCAGGGCGTGCGCACGCTGACCACCGCCGAGCGCACGCGCTCCGACACCTCGCTGATCGCGCGCGAGACGCTGCGGGCGACCTCGGCGTCCGTCCGGGGCGCGGGTGCGGCGGGGGCGGCGGAGCCCGCCGGGCGGGTCAGGAGCACCACGTTCGTGGCCAGCGTGCCGGCCAGGAGCAGCGGAAGCGGCAGTCGTTTCCAGTTCATGAGCGCGAGGGAGGGCCCCGGAGGGCCAGAGAGGCCAGGGAGGGATCTTGGATCCTGGGGAGCAGGCCCCCTGCGTCAAGCGCGCTCTCGCTTCGGGCGAAGCACGCGCTTCTTACGCGCCGTCCGGGGGCGGCGCTGGGGGCATCCTCGCGGGTGCGCTAGGATGGCCCCAGCGCGGTGGTTTCGCCGCGCATCATGGTCCGACTCGAGAGACTAACCCCATGAAGAAATCGATCCTGTCCCTGCTGGTGCTCGGTGCGTTGCCGAGCCTTGGCTGGGCTCAAACCAAGACGTGCTCGGAAGCGACCGCGTCGACGACCTGCTCCTCGGCGACGGCCGCGGAGACGGTGGCCGATGGCGTTCGTTCGACCGAGTCGCTGCAACTGGCATACGCGAAGGCGCGCGTGGCCCAGGCGAAAGCCGACCTGGCGTTCGTCCAGGCCGAGCTCGCCGCGGTCCAGGCCGAGCTCGCCTCCGCCGAGCTCGAGCTCCTCGCGCTCGAGGGTGCCGCGGCCCAACGGGTCGCGTCGCTCGCGGCCGACGAGGCCGAGGCCCGTTGCAGCAAAGGGGAAGCGGAGGCCGTTCCGGTCGCCGCGTCCACCTGTTCCGTGGCCCGCGAGACGAAGACCGTGGTGGCGACGACCTGCTCGTCCACCGCGTCCGCGTCCTCGAGCGAGTGCGGCTCGGCCGCCTCGGTCGCGCAGGCCGATACGAGCTCTTGCTCGGAAGCCGTCGCGCTCGTCGCGGAGGTCGCCGAGACCGCGAGCTGCTCCACGGAAGTCGCGCAGGCCGAGGTCTGCGCTTCGTCCGTGACCGAGACCTCTTGCGCGACCGTCGAGGTCGCCGCCTGCTCCGCTCCGGCGGAGGAAGCGGCGTGCACCGCGTCGGCTCCCGCGAGCTGCTCGGGTTCCTCCGAGCTGGTCGCCCTCGAGACGGCTCCGGTCGCGACTCCGGTCGCGCTGCCGGCGGCGGTCGTGACGGCGTGCCAGGTCGAGATGTCCTGCTCCGACAAGGTGGCCGAGGCCGTTGCGCTCGCGCAGCGGGACGAGGCCTCCGCCTGCTCCCAGACGTCCGTCGAGACGTCGACCTGCTCGGCCTCGGCCGAGGTGGTCGCGCTCGTGCTGGACGACGAGGAGACCTGCGGCGGCGAGACCGCGGTCGAGCTCGTCAGCAGCAGCTGCACGAAAGTGACCCAGGTCTGCCCCTCGACCGTCGCGACGCCGCAGCCCCTCACGGTGGCTGCGCGCCTCGTGGCGCTCGACGCGTCCTGCTCCTCCGGAGCGGACGAGGTCGAGGAGCTTCCGGAGGGCTGCTGCGAAGGCGAGTCCGACGGGGACGCCGCCTGTGACGGAGACGACGAGGCCGTGGGCACCTGCCCGGCGGCGACCTCGGAGTGCTCCTCGGAAGCGGCGGAGGCGACCTGCCCCGTGACGGGTGCCGAGGTCGTGTCCGAGGAAGTCTCGGCGTGCTCCTCGCAGGAGGAGGCGGCGACGTGCCCGGTGACGGGTGCGAAGGTCGTGGCGGACGAGGTCGCGACGTGCCCCTCGCAAGAGGCGCAGGCGTCCTG
>CAZDYS010000651.1:0-2573 GCA_964509445.1 uncultured Planctomycetaceae bacterium | reverse complement strand
GCGCTCGCGGGAGAGCTGACGGGCAGCGGAGCCGAGGTGAGCTCGAACGACTTCGCGACCGGCCAGGCGCTCTACCACCGCGGGCGACTGCTCGAGCTCGCGGGCCGCCTGTCCGAGGCGCGCCGGGACTACCAGGAGGCGGCCTGGGTCTGCGCGGCGGACCCGGACGTCGAGGGCTTCGTGGAGCGGGACGGACGCATCTCCATTCGCTGTGACGCGACGCTGATGCTCGCGAAGACCTCGCTCGCGGCGGGAGATGCGAACCACGCGCTCGAGCAGCTCGACGAGATCGAGGCCGACCTCACCGCTCTCGCGCAGCGTCTGCCCCCGGTGCAGAAGAGCCTGGTCGATCTCCTGTTCCTGCGCGGGCAGGCGTGGTCGGCGCTCGGCGAGCACGACGCCGCGACCGAGGACCTGGAGACCGCGCTGCAGCGCCTCGAGCGACTGGTGCGCGGGCGGAGCCCGGAGCCGCTGCTCGCGACCCTGCGGCGCACGATGCTGCGCGAGCTCTCGGAGCTGGCCGTCGCGCGCGGTGACGGGGAGGAGGGACTCGCGATCGCCCGGGACGTGGCGGACCAGACCCGTGAGCTGCTCGCGCGCGACCCCGACGCGCCGCGGTTCGCGCGCGAGCACTCGACCTCGCTCCTGTGCCTCGTCGCGCGTCAGGTCGAGCTCGAGCCCGAGGCGGCGCTGCAGACGGCAGCGGAGCTCGAACAGCTCGCCGAGCGCATGCTCGCGCTCGATCCACGGGAAGCGTCGCTCGCCCGGGACCGTGCCTGCGTCGCGGGTCTGCGCGCGCGCGCCCTGGCGGAGCTCGGTCGACTGGTGACCGCCGAGGAGGAGGCGCGCCTCGCGGTCTCCCGGCTGTCCAGCCACCTGCGCGACACGCCGAGCGACTATCTCGGCCAACGACGTCTGGCGGAGGCGCACCTCACGCACGCGCTCGTCTGCGCGCAGCTGAGCTCCGACGCAGACGGAGCGCGCGCGAGCGAGTGGCTCGAGCGAGGCGTCGGCTCGCTCGACGCGGCCCGGACCGCCTACCGTGAGGTGGCGAAGGGAGCCGAGGTGTCCGAGGACGTGCACGAGGCGTCGCTCGCTCCGGTGCGTGCCACTCTCGAGCGAGCCAGCGCGCGACTCGAGAGCGAGGGCTAGACCCGGGACTCCGCTACATCTGGACGTCGTTCGCGGCGGCCAGGGGACCCGGGACGTCCTCCTCGCCGAGCATCTCGCGCAGGTCGATCTCGATGCCGCGCGCCATGGTGGAGATGGGGACGTCGTTGGCGGATCCCTCGAAGGGGTTCTCGCCGACGCGCCCGATGCGCTCCATCACGTAGAAGATCCAGGAGACGACGACCGAGAACGGGACCGCGAGCCACACGAACCACGAGCCGCCGCTCGTGCCGCCGGTCGCGAGGCGTGCGCCGATGCTCGCGAACTCGGGGATCGCGGCGAACGGGACGAACAGGAGGAACAGGCGCACGAACTCGAACGAGAGCGTCGCGTACTGGCGCGGGTAGGGGAAGTTCTTCACTCGCTCCGACTTGCCCTGGAGATCGAAGAGGGTCTCCAGCGCGCTCTCGAGCTCGAGGAAGGCGAACTCCCACAGGAGCCCGCTCTCCTTCAGGCGCCGCAGGTGGCGCGACTGCGCGAAGAGGATCGCGGCCGGGCGGTTCGTGCTCGCCAGCACGCGCTCGCGATCCTCCGCCGGCAGGTGCGGTTCCAGCTCCTCCTCCAGACCGAGGAGACGCTCCGGGATGTTCGCGCGCTGGGACCACTCGCGGTTCGTACGGTGCTGCTCGAAGGTCTCCCAGGGGCGCGGCTGCCGCATCGCGTGCCGCAGGGCCGTCAGCCACGCCAGGTGCCGGTGGACGAGGACGCGGCGCTCCTCCTCCAGCTCCGCCTCGGAGACCGGCTGCTGCGCGCGCTCCGCCGTGACGAAGTCCTGGACGCGCATCGCCCAGGAGCGCGACGCGTTCACGATGCCGCCCCAGATCTTGCGCGCTTCCCAGATGCGCCCGTAGGCAGCGTTGTTCTGGAAGCCGACGATGAAGGCGACGGCCGTGCCCACGATGGCCACCGGAGCCCAGGGCAGGTGCAGGAAGCGGAAGTCCGCGAGGTGGTAGAGCGCCGTCGCGAGGAGCGCGTAACCGGTGAACAGGGCGAGCTCGATGCGCGTCCAGCGCACGAGGTCGAGGACCGAGTAGCGGGGCTTGATCAGCATGGAGGGGCGCCGGGAAGCTCGAGGAGGGCGGGCCGGGATTCTACGGAGTTCCCGCCGTGGCTCCCCGGTCTCCCACGTGCACGGAATGCCCGCGCCTGCGAGATTCTGCGCATCTCCTGAGGAAAGCGACCTCCGAGCGGCCACTTCCCTCTCCATGGGCCAATCCCCTCGACACCGTGAGCTCGACGACCTCGGGCTCGAAGACCTGGTCTGGCTGCGGGCGCTCGCCCGCGGCCTGGTCGGGGACCCGGATCGCGCCGACGACGTCGTGCAGGACGCGGTCGTCGCCGCGCTCGTCCGCGAGCCCGGCCGGCTGCACTCCGTCCGCGCCTGGCTCGCCGGCGTGCTGCGG
>CAZDYS010000650.1:0-2604 GCA_964509445.1 uncultured Planctomycetaceae bacterium | reverse complement strand
CGCATGCTTCCAGTCTAGTGTCCGGAGTGCGCCTCACGGCGCGTCCACAGAGCCCAAACGACCGCTTTGCCCGCGTCCGACAGGGGCCCGGTCCGGCCGGGCTCCTCGCTCGCTCGGGTCCCACCGGAGTCTCCTCGGCCCTACGGGCCCCATGGTGGAGGCTCGCCGGGCCCTGCCCCGAACGCGTGGTCGGCGGGTAACCAGCATTCCGGTCGCGAGTTCCTGGGGCCCGCGCGGGCCTCGTCACTCGGAGGGGTCGACTCGGGGGAAGACGACGTCGTCTCCGCCCTGAGAGGAACGCGTGAAGGAGACGACGCGATCCTTCTCCCCCTGGAACCTGATCGACATCAGCTGGTTCTGTCGCACGACCCAGACGTCGTCGCCAGGCACCTTCCAGAGATGGAACGTCTGATCGTCCATGCCCTGGATGGCGAGGTAGTCACCGTCGATCAGGACGCGCGCACGGCTGTCCGTCGTGTGGTCCTCGTACTCGCCCAGGTAGGCGGCGAGAGCTTTGGCGTCGGCGCGGTTTGCCTCTCGGAACGCCTCGTCGTGGGGCGTGCCCTTGCGCGGTGCCTCGAAGACCATCGGTCCCTGCTGGATGCGGAGGCAATCGACCTTCCCCCCGTCGTCGTGCTCGAACCAGGCCGTCAGGGTCGGCGCGATGCGGAAGGTGAAGACGCCGTCCTCCGGCGGTGTGAGCTCGAAGTCCATCTGGCTCGGGACGTCGATCGCGAGGTTGCCGTTCTTCACGTGCACGCGGAACTCCTCGCGCATGTGATTCGCCCAGTCGGCGATGTAGATGCCCACGTAGGGTTCGAACTCGGGCGGGACGTCGCCGTGTCCGGCGTAGGCCTCGGGCGAGATCAGGAGTCGATCGATCTCCTCCTCGAGGCGGAGCACCGCGCCACCGCCGCGTGACTGGGTGAAGAACAGGATGATCAGGTCGCGCTCGGGGAACGCCCAGGCGATCGTGCCGTCCGAGCCCGAGTGCCCGAAGACCACCGCCGGTCCCGCTCCCTTCGACGCGGTCGGGATGTGCAGGACCGACATCTGTCCGTAGTAGACCTCGAGCCCCGTGAACGAGGTCGGGAAACGCTGGTCGCTGCCGAGCATGGTCATCTCGCTCACCGGCGTCAGCGTGCGCGCGATCGCAGCGGGCGAGAGCAGGACACGCTCGCCCACGCGGCCGCCGTCCATCCACATGGCCAGGAATTTCGCGTAATCCTTCGGCGTCGAGAAGAGGGACTGCGATCCCCAGGCATAGGGATAGAGCGCCCCCTCGTCCGGATTCCAGAAGCGCTGCCACTGCCCGGCGCCGCCGACGTACATGCAAGCGATCCGGGAACGTCGCTCCTCCTCGTCGTCGTGGTAGTAGAACGACTCGGTCATGCCCAGGGGCTCGAGCAGCTCGCGCTGGACGAACACGTCCAGGGTCTCGCCGCTGATGGCCTCGACCAGCGCGCCACAGACCTCGGTGCCGGCGTCGGAGTACCAGAAGCGCTGGTCCGGGGCAGTGTCCGGGCCACGCTCTCCGACGGCGTCCGCCATGGCGATCAGCGAGGGGTACTCGTCGAGCGAGGTCGACAGGATCGTCAACGGGAGGCCGGCGCGGTGCGAGAGCACCTGACGCACGGTGATGGTGTCGGAACGCTCGTTCTGGAAACCGGTCAGGTACTCCGCGACGAGGTCGTCGATGCCGAGCTCCCCGCGGTCGATCAGGATCTGCAGCGCGGCGCCGGTCAGGGTCTTCGTCATCGAACGGATGTTCGAGACGGTGCCCTTGCTCCAGAGCTCCTCGTCGTCCCGGTCGGAGTACCCGAGCACCTCGTGCCAGACCGTCTTGCGGTCCTGGAGGACGAGCAGCTCGGCCCCGACGATCATGTCGCGCTCGACGTAGCTGGCGGCGATCTCCGTCAGCTCCCGCAAGGCCTCCTCGGAGAGCCCGACGCTCTCGGGCGTCGCCGGGGGGAACGTCTCCTGCGCGGAGGGGAGCGAGGCGAGGAACGAAAGGGCGAGGGCGCGGAGGGAACGGGAGTACATGGACGTTGTCGGGGGTGGCGCCGCGGCGCGAGAGAAACTCTCGTGGACGTCGCACGCTACCGGATCGGCCCCGGGTCCATTCGATCGGGATCGCCCGTAGATGGCGAAAGGACACGAGTGCGCCCCTCGCGTCAGGGAGAGATTCGGTCCGGGGGAGGGGGAGTTGCCCCTCAGGAACGCACCAGGCCCCTTGCGAGTCCCGGTGCAACGGCCCGGTGATCTGAGCACGGCCTCGGGAGCCGGCGGCCGGTCGTCCGGGGAGCTGTGCAGGCGCAGCTGGTTGTCGTGGTGCCGTCAGCGCTCGAGGAGGACGCAGTCAGGCGGCTCCGAGAACACCGGAACGGCCGCGTTCGCACACCAAGCTCGTGGGCGCGGCTCTCGGACTCGATCCGTATTCCACGCGCTCAGTGGTCGAGTCCAACCTCGCAGCAATCGGGCCCTCGTGCTCCGCGGAACCCGGATCCCGAGAGCTCCGGAAGTCACAACTCCCGCGCCACGCGGGAGCAAGGTTGGTGGAGACGAGGGGGCTCGAACCCCTGACCTTCGCATTGCGAACGCGAC
>CAZDYS010000649.1:0-2615 GCA_964509445.1 uncultured Planctomycetaceae bacterium | reverse complement strand
CCTCGCGCGTCACGCAGGCGGCACCCCGGCGACCGACGACGATCCCGGCGGCGTGGTTCGCGAGCCGCACGGCCTCCGCCAGCGACCGACCGGCGCCCAGCACCAGCGCGAGCAGCGCGATGACCGTGTCGCCGGCGCCGGTGACGTCGAAGACCGCGCGGGCCATCGTCGGCACGCGATCCTCGGCGCCGTCCTTCGTGCGGAAGTAGATGCCCTCCGGCCCGAGCGTGATCACGGCCGCGTCCAGCTCGGCGAGCGCGATCAACTCCTGGGCCGCCGCGGGGACGTCGGAGAGCGCCGGGAGCTTGCGCTTCACGGCTTCCTCGGCCTCCTTGCGGTTCGGCGTCACCAGCGTCGCGCCGCGGTAGCGGCGGTAGTCGGTTCCCTTGGGGTCGACCAGGACCGGCACCCCGGCCTCGCGCGCGACGCGGATGACCTCGGAGAGCGTGCGCTCGTTGAGCACGCCCTTGCCGTAGTCCGAAAGCACGACCGCACCCGCGAGCGTGACGCGCTCCGCGAGGCCCTGGAGCAGGCGCTCCGACTCCGCTTCGGCCAGCGGGCCCGCCTCCTCGAAGTCGACGCGCAGGATCTGCTGTCCACCGGAGAGCATGCGCGTCTTGTCCGTGGTCGGCCGCTCGGAGCAGATGACGATGCCGCCGGTCTCCACGCCGTTCTCCTGGAGCAGCTCGGTCAGCATGCGCCCACGCCCGTCGTCGCCGACGGCGCCGAGCACTTCGACCTCGGCTCCCATGGTCCGCAGGTTGGCCGCGACGTTGCCGGCCCCACCGAGTCGGTTCTCGTCTCCGCGCGCGGCGAGCACGGGGATCGGCGCCTCCGGAGAGATGCGCTCCACGTCGCCGGTCACGTAGCGGTCGAGGATCAGGTCGCCGACGATGAGAACCCGCGGGTTCCCGAGCTCGTCGAGCGTGCGGAGCAGCTCTCGGTCTTGCATGGGCGCGCTCACGTGGCCGGCGCGACGTGGTAGCCGTCGGAGGACTTGAGGAGCTCGACGTAGGCGGCGACACCGTCCGCCAGCGAGGTGAACGGCCGCTCGTAGCCGGCGTCCCGCAGACGCGTGAGGTCCGCCTGCGTGTAGGCCTGGTACTTGCCGACCAGCGCCTCGGGGAACGGGATCTCCTGGATGCCGGCGCCGTCGTAGTGCTTGGCAACCTCCTCGGCCAGCGTCCGGAAGCTCTCGCAGGTGCCGGTCCCGCAGTTGAAGATCCCGCTCACGTTCGGGTTCCGGAGGAGCCACAGGTTCAGCTCGACCGCGTCGTCGACGTACACGAAGTCGCGCAGGAACTTCTCGGAGCCCGCGAACACGTCGAGCCGCGACTGCTCCGCGATCTGGTGATGGAACTTGAAGACCACCGAGGCCATGCGCCCCTTGTGGTTCTCCTGCGGACCGTAGACGTTGAAGTAGCGCAGGCCGACGACCTGCGTCGGCGCCTCCGGGAGCACGCGGCGCACGTGACGGTCGAACAGGAACTTGGAGAACGCGTAGACGTTGAGCGGCCGCTCGCAGGACTCCTCCTCGCGGAACCCGCTGTCCCCGTTGCCGTAGACCGAGGCGGAGGACGCGTACAGGAACGGGCAGCGGCCCAGCGAGAACGCGAGCAGCTTCTTCGAGTACTCGTAGTTCACGCGCATCATGAACCGCCCGTCCTGCTCCATCGTGTCCGAGCACGCGCCCTGGTGGAAGATCGCGTCGATCGGCTCGCCCGCGAAGCGGTCCAGGTCCTCCACGAAGTCGCGGTAGTCGATGAAGTCGACGAACCGCGACGCGTTCAGGCCCAGGTGCTTCTCGCCGTTCTCCAGGTCGTCGACGACGAGGACGTCCTCGCGTCCGGCACGGTTGAGTCCGCGCACCAGGTTGCTGCCGATGAAGCCGGCTCCGCCGGTGACGATGATCATGCCTCGATTGCTCCTTGGGGGGTCGTACGGGCCTCGGGCGAGGAGCCCGGGTCCTCATCGGCCGATTCCTCGGGGAACTCCTCGGGAGTGTCCTTGAAACGGTCGTGCAGCCAGAAGTACTGGTCCGGTTCGTCGAGGATCATGCGCTCGAAGGCCTGGTTCAAGCGCGTGGCGATCCCGACCGGGTCGACGTCGCGGATCTCCTCCGGGCTCAGGCAGTCGTAGAAGCGCACCCGGAAGCGCTGCGGATCCTCCGTAAGCGTGCAGGAGAACACCAGTGCAGGGACGCGCAGACGCTTCATCAGCACGCCGGCGGACCGGTCGCAGCGGGCGGGCCGGCCGAAGAACGGCGCCAGGATCGGGCGCTTGCGCGCGCGCTGGTCGAGCAGCATCGCGATCGAGCCGCCCGCGCGGATGACCTTGGGCGCCTCGACCATCGCGCCGCGCCGCGGGAGCAGCCGGATGCCGCGTCGCTCGCGCTCCGCCTGCATGCACTCGGACAGGTAGCGGTTCTTCACGGGCTTCGCGATCGCGTAGAGCGGACCGAGCCCGACCTGCCGGGCGATCGTCAGCGCGGCCTCCCAGTTGCCGATGTGCGGGGTGACGAGCAGCGATCCCCCGGAGGACTCGACCACCGCGCGCGCCTCGTCCGTCCACTCGATGTCGAACTGATCGACCATGCGCTCGGCCGGGACGCGGTG
>CAZDYS010000648.1:0-2616 GCA_964509445.1 uncultured Planctomycetaceae bacterium | reverse complement strand
AGCAGCGCGGCGATCGCGACCACGTACAGCTTCACGAGGAGCGGCAGGATGAACTTCACCCAGCGCTCGTAGGGAATCTTCCCGAGGCCGAGCATCCCCATGAGCAGCGCGTTCGTCGGCACGATCATGTTCATGAAGCCGTCGCCCATCTGGTAGGCGAGCACCGACGTCTGCCGCGACACGCCCGTCAGGTCCGCGAGCGGCGCCATGATCGGCATGGTGACGTAGGCCTGGCCCGAGCCGGACGGGATGAAGAAGTTGCACACGGACTGCACGCCGAGCATCCCGACCGCGGCGCCGCCGGAACCGACCTCCGCCAGCGGCTGCGCGATGCCGTGGATGACGGTGTCGATCACCTGCCCCTCGCTGAGCACGACCTCGATCGTGCGCGCGAAGCCGATCAGGAGCGCGGTGGTCGTCATCTCCGCGGCTCCCGCGCAGAACTCGCGCGCGGTCGTGTTCGGAGAGAGGCGCGTGAGCGCGGCCGCGACGAGCCCCAGGCCGAGGAACAGCGCCGCCAGCTCGGTCAGGTACCAGCCGTGGACCTTGGTCCCCCACACGAACACGCCGACGGACGCGACCGCCGCGACGAGGACCGCGACGCGTCCGGTGGTGAAGCGCGTGTCCTCGGGCATCTCGAAGCCGGCGGAGTAGTCGACGTCCCGCACCAGGCTCTTCGACGCGTCGGCCTGCACGCGCCGCGCGTAGCGCAGGATGTGGTGTACGCCGACGGCGATGCACAGGACCAGCAGGAGCCAGCGCAGCCACTGCCCGGAGGTCGGCTCCAGGCCCGCGATGTCCTGCCCGATCAGCACCGTGAACGGGTTGAGCGCGGCGCAGCCGTAGCCGACGCCCGCGCCGATGTAGACGATGCCCAGCGCGACGATCGCGTCCATCCGCAGCGCGATGCACATCGTCACGAGGATCGGGATGAACGGCATGTACTCCTCCGCCATGCCGATGAACGACGAGCCGAGCGCGAAGACCGAGACCATCCCCGCGACCAGCAGCCCCGGCCGTTCGCCGAGTCGGTGGATCGCGGCGCCCAGCACCGCGTCGATCGCTCCGGTCTTGCGGATCACCCCGATGACGCCGCCGATCAGGAACACGAAGAAGATAATGTCGGCGCCGGCCTCCATCCCCTTCGGGATTGCGAGCAGCGCGTCCGGCACGATCGCGACCACGTCGCCGGCGCCGGCCGCTTCGCCGGGCAGCTCCTCGTAGGTCCCGGGCAGCACCTTGCGTCCGTCTCGCTCGAAGGAGCCGCGCGGCAGCACCAGGGTCGCGGCTTGCGCCAGCACGACCATGGCGAGGATCAGGACGAGGGAGTCGGGGAAGCGGCTCTTCTTCATGGGGCGATGGGCTGCGGTGGCCGGCCCATCACACACTCCGCTCGCCCGCGCGCCCAGGCTGGAGCGCGAGGTTCCCGCGACTCCGCGCGAGCGATCCGGGAACGACGCGCTCTACTCGCGGAACGCCACGCGCTTCACGACCGAGGTCGTGAGCTCGCTCGCGTCTTCCTGCACCACGACCTCGCGGTCCGCCGGCACGTCCTCGAAGCTCTGGACCGAACCCGACGCGGGCCAGCGAACCTCGAGTCGGTCGACGCGCTCGGCGTCGCCCAGACCGACGTGCAGGTGCAGCGGATTGCCGCCGAAGCTGCCGGTCTCGCCCATCACCCGGTGCACCACCCGCTTCGACCCGTCCGAGGTCGTCAGGTGCACGGCCACGCGCGCTCCGATGCCGCGGGAGTTCGAGCGCTTCCCGACCAGGCGGAGCCGCACCCAGTGGTTCGGCGTCCCCGGGTTCTCGTACAGCACGTTGCCGAACGCGTCCCCCGGATAGGCGCCGCCGACCTGCTGGAACACGTCCTGGTCCCCGTCCCCGTCGACGTCCGCGAACACGATGCCGTGTCCCTTCTGCAGGTGACCGAAGCCGCCGGAGGTCGTCACGTCCTCGAAGGTGGTGCCGCCGCGGCTGCGGTACATCACGTTGGGGACGAGCCCGTCGTAGTACGGGTAGCCGGTGCCCAGGTAGAAGTCGTGGAACCCGTCGTTGTCCAGGTCGCCGAAGTTGGCGCCCATGGTCAGCGAGACCGCGTCGAGGCCGCGCTGGCGCGCCACGTCGCGGAAGTTGCCGCTGCCGTCGTTCTCGTACAGCGCGGCCCGCTCCGCGCCGTAGTCGACGCCGAGGAAGCTCGCGACCGTCGGCAGGAGCCGGAACGCGTCGTGGTTCGAGTTGCCGCTGCTCTGGTGGAAGCTCGCGACGTAGAGGTCCAGGTCCCCGTCGTTGTCGTAGTCCCAGAACCAGGTGGCGAAGCTGTCGTAGGGCGCGAGGATGTCGAGCCGGGAGGCCACGTCGGTGAACGTCCCGTCGCCGTCGTTGCGGTAGAGCCGGTTCCACCCGCCGAGGTTCGACACGTAGAGGTCCGGATCCCCGTCGTCGTCGTAGTCGCCCCAGCTCACGCCCTTCGCCATGCGCATGTTGCTGACGCCGGCGGTCTCGGTGACCTCGACGAACGTGCCGTCGCCCTCGTTGCGGAAGAGCTGGCTGCGGTGCGGGGCGAGCGGCGACGACTCGTTGCCGACGTAGAGGTCCAGGTCGCCGTCGAGGTCG
>CAZDYS010000647.1:0-2624 GCA_964509445.1 uncultured Planctomycetaceae bacterium | reverse complement strand
CATTCCCACGGAGTTGCTCGCGCGGATGTGCGGGATCCTCCAGGGCGTCGAGCTGGGCACCCGGGAGGGTCCCCCAGGTCTCGGCTGGAGGACTGCGCGGGGGACGCGGCCGTAGGTCGCGGGATCCCCGCGTCCGGACTCCAGCCGAGGCGGCTGGCGCGTTACGCCGGGCGTTGTGGGCAACCCGAGCGGGAGGGCCCTCCTACCGCCCGGGAGCGAGGGTTGTCCATGGCGCCCGGTCAGGTGCGGTCCGTCGGAAAGGCGGGGAGTTGGGTGTTTGCCCCCCTGGCGCCTTGGGGGGGGGTGTCAGCGCTCTCTTGCTCTCGCTGGGCGCGCTTCGTAGCGTCGCGTCAGCCCCCAAAGGCAAACGCCCCACGCGGTCTTCCTGTTCGTAGCAGGGAGGGCGTGAGGCGCTTTGAGGGTGGGAGGGGCGCGACACCAATCGCGCGGTCCTCCATGGCCCCCGGCGTATGGAGCACCGGTGACCGTCCGAGATCCTAGCCCGAGGTCCGTAGCCCGGCGAGAGCGGCCCCGATGTGGGCGGCCCTTGTCTACGGCACATAACAGGCCGCAACCCCTCTCAGAGCGCGTGAGGGGCGATTCGCGGCCCGCACCGGGCACCCTCGAGGTCGCTGTCGGCGGGTCGTTCGTGCAGCTTCACGGGTCCCCCGGGCCGCCCATGCGGCCGGGTAGGCGGGGGCCCCGGGGAGCGATCAAGGACTTCTCGCGAGCGTCGAGGAGGAGGCTCCTTCATGCCGTCGAGAGCCTCGACTGGCAGGCCGCGCTGCGTCCTGCAGGGCGCGTCCTGTGGTTCCTGACGCTGACGGTGCACCACGACGAGGGCTTGGAGCGCGCGCACGCGGCGAAGGAGGCCCTTCGCAGGCGCCTCTACCGTGCCTGTCCGTCCACGGCCATCGTGTGGAAGCTGGAGCCCCAGAAGCGGGGGGCCCCCCACTACCACCTCCTCGTCGTCGCTGACCTGGCCGAGGTCGCCGCGCTCGTAGGTGGGCCGGCGCCTCGCTCGGAAGACGAGCTGGACGCCGACCCGTTCGAGCTCCTCAGGCGACGCATGGAGGCGTGGTTCCTCGACTCCTGGCGGGAGGTCACCGGCCAGGCGAGCATCACGCGTGTGGCTCTGGAGGAGCCGCGCTCAACACGCGGGGTGCGAGCCTACGTCGTCGGCTACCTGGCGAAGAAGCACTCCGTTCCGGAGCACTGGCGTGGTCGCCGGTACTGGGGCATCTGGGGCGAGTGGCCGCGGTCCACGCGGGTCTTCTGGCTCGACGAGAAGTCCCGATGGCGCCTCAGGCGCATGGTTCGCGCCTGGTCCAGGTCGATCCGGAGGCGCGCTCAGGGCGAGCGGGGTAGGGCCGCCAGCCGATCTCGACCGTGGGCGGACCGGTACGGGGGAGTGAGGGTGTGCATTCCCACGGAGTTGCTCGCGCGGATGTGCGGGATCCTCCAGGGCGTCGAGCTGTCCGGCGTCGGCGCCGTAGCCGTCGTCGCGCGGAGCTCCGCCCACGATCGACGGACACTCGATGGGCGGCTGCGGGCCGTCCAAGAGCCCGTTCAGGGTGCCGCGCCCGGCCACCGACTCGCCGAAGCCGGCGTCGGCCTGGTCGCCGGATTGCACGAAGCCGAGCACGGGCGGCGCGATGCCGCCGCCGACGGAGAAGAGCGGCACGACGTGGACGGCGCCCGAGTCCACCTCGCCGGCGTCGTGGGAGGGGGCGCCCACCCAGAAGGCTCCGCCGTCGAAGCCCTCGCCGCGCGACACCGAAGCGCCGAACTGGTCGCCGGGGCCCACTCCGAAGACCTGAGTCAGCTCGGCGCCGACCTCGAGCGACCAGACCTTGGCGTAGCCGCGGCCGCCGGTCAGGCGTTGGGGGGCTCCCGCCACCAGCTCCAGGAAGCCGTCCGCGTCGGCGTCGCCCAATCCGGCCACCGACCAGCCCAGGTTGTCGCCCGGCTGACCGAGGAAGATGTGCAGCGGCTGGCCCGTCGCTCCGGAGTAGACCGAGACCGCCCCGGAGCCGTTGGCGCGGAAGGGCGCGCCGACGGCGAAGTCGTTGACCCCGTCGCCGTCGGCGTCCCCCACCGCGCTCACGGCATGACCGAAACGCTCGCCCTGGGCGAAGCCCTGGACCTGGTGGATGACGCTGCCGGCGGAGCCCGAGAGCACCAGCACGCGACCGCGTCCGGAGTCGAACTCGGGGGCGCCGACCACGAAGTCGTTGGCGGGCGAGAGCCCCACGGGGCCCAATCCGGCCACGGAGTGACCGAAGCGCTCGCCGGGGAAGGTGCCCGGCAGGTTGGGGAGGTTCAGGGGCGTGCCCGTGGCACCGTCGAGCACCTCGACGCGGTTGGCCCCAGGCGCGCCCGCCAGCACCTCGGGCAGGCCGTCGTCGTCGAGGTCGCCCGCCGACGAAAGGCCGAAGCCGAGCTCCGCGCCCTCGCCGAGGGCGGGGTTCTCGTAGGTCCAAAGGGTGTCGCCGCTCGCCCCGGAGAACGCGCGCACGCGTCCAACGCCCATGGCATCGGGCGCGCCGGCCAGGACCTCCGTCCCGGGGGCGCCGCCGAGGTCGCCCCCGCCCGCCACGCGGGCGCCGAAGCTGTCGCCGGGG
>CAZDYS010000646.1:0-2626 GCA_964509445.1 uncultured Planctomycetaceae bacterium | reverse complement strand
GCACAGCATTTGCCGGTATTATCCAGCGAGAGAATGGTGCACTCGCGGCGGCCCAGGCGGAGACCGGCGCTCCCGCGGAAGCGCGACGCACGCTCGAGCGCGCACTCGCCTCCCCCGCCGCCACCGGCTGGAGCTCCGCCACGCGCGAGCGCCTGGACGCGGAGCTCGCGCTCTACCGAGACGGCCGGCCGCTGCGCCTGGGAGCCCCGTGAACCGCACGCTGCTCGTCCGCCTCGCGCCGTTCGCGCTGGTCGCCTGCGTCGCCGCGCTCTACGCGCCGGTCCTCGACTACGCGTTCGTCCGCTTCGACGACCCGGAGTACGTGACGAACAACCCGTTCGTCGCGACCGGCCTGAGCCTGGAGAACGTGAGCCGCGCCTGGACCGCGTTCCACTCCTCGAACTGGCATCCGCTCACCTGGATGTCGCACCAGCTCGACGTGTCGCTGTTCGGCCTGGACGCCGGGGCGCACCACGGCGTCAACGCGGCCCTGCACGCGCTCAACGCCGTGCTGTGCTTCCTGTTCCTGAAGAGCGCCACGGGGCGCGTCGGGCCGAGCGTCTTCGTCGCGGCGGCCTTCGCGGTCCACCCGCTCCGCGTCCAGTCCGTGGCCTGGATCTCCGAGCGCAAGGACCTCCTGTCCGCCGCCTGCTTCTTCCTCGCGCTCCTGGCCTGGCTGCGCTACGCACGTCGTCCCTCCAGCACGCGCTACCTCCTGGCCCTGTGTGCCTGCGGCGCCGGCCTGCTCGCGAAGCCGAGCGTCGTCCCGCTGCCGCTGGTGCTCCTCCTGGTCGACCTCTGGCCGCTCGAACGACACCGGGGGCCCGAGGCACGCTCGCTGGGCGCGCTCTTCCTGGAGAAGCTGCCGTTCCTGGGTCTCGCGGTCGCCTCGACCGTCGTGACCGTGCTCGCCCAGGACGCGTCCGGTGCGCTCTCCACGCTGGACGAGTTCTCCTGGAGCACGCGGCTGGCGACCGCCGCGAGCGCGCCGCTCCTCTACGTGGCCCACACGGCCGTGCCGCTCGGGCTCGCCTACTTCTACCCGCACCCCGCGATCACGGATCCCGCGTCCTGGTCCCCCCTGGGTGCTCTGGCCCTGGCCGGCGGGCTCGCGGTGCTGGCCGGCGGAGCGGCGTCGACGCTCACGCTCCTGCGCGGCGCCGGCTCCTCTCCCGAAGCCCGAGCCGCGTCCGGCGCGGACCGCCCCGGGGCCGCGATCGCCACCGGGTGGCTGTGGTTCCTCCTGACCCTCGCGCCGATGGCCGGCCTGGTCCAGGTCGGAGAGCAGCTCTGGGCGGACCGCTACGCGTACCTCTCGACGGTCGGACTCCTGATCGCGGTCGCGTTCCCCCTCGCGCGGTTCCGGTTCGCGCCCTTCGTCGGCGCGCTGGCCCTCGCCGGCTGGAGCGCGGGCACGGTGCTCGCGCTCCCCGCCTGGAAGGACTCGCGCTCCCTGTTCGAGCGCGCGCTCGAGACGACGCAGCGCAACTACATGGCGCACGCGGGCCTCGCCAACGTGCTGCGCGAGGAGGGAGCGATCGAGCCAGCTCGCGAGCAGTACGAGGCCGCGCTCGCGATCTACCCGGAGTTCCCCGAGGCCCTGTTCAACCTGGGCCTCCTGGAGCAGGAGGCCGGCCGACCCGCGCGGGCGGAGGAGCTCTACCGGGCCTCGCTCGCGATCGTTCCGGACAACGCGGATGCGCACCTGAACCTCGCCGCCGTGCTCGCCCAGGCGGGTAGGCTCCAAGAGGCGCTGGAATCCCTCGCCGCCGTGCTCTCTCTCGACCCCTCCCATCCGCTCGCCCTGCAAAACTTGCGCGGCCTGCACTCCGCCGCACGCCAGCCGGGCGCGCCGGCCGAGCTGCGCTCCCTGCGGCCACGGCTCCAGGAGCTGCTGCGCCCGCAGAGACCGAATTCCTTTCCCTAGGCCAGTCGCCGTGCTCCGATCGCGGCGCCTCCCTCCATGACGCAAGACCAATCGGCCCCCACGCCGCCCGTCGGAACCGGTCGCCTCCTCGGCCTGTTCCTGGCACTGGCGGTGTCGACCTTCGCGCTCTACGCGCGCGTCGGTTCGTTCGCGTTCCTCAACTACGACGACCCCTCGTACGTGTCCGAGAACCCGGTCGTCGCGGAGGGACTCGGCGAGCGGAGCCTCGAGTACGCCTTCGCCGGCGAGCACTCGACGAACTGGCACCCGCTCACGACGCTGTCGCACATGCTCGACGCCGAGCTCTTCGGGGTCGAGGACGCAGGGCCGCACCACCTGGTCAACGCAGGGCTGCACGCGCTCAACGCCGGCCTCTGCTTCCTGGCGCTGTTCGTGCTCGGACGACGGCTGTGGCCGGCCGTCTTCGCGGCCGCGCTGTTCGCGCTGCACCCGCTGCGGGTCGAGTCCGTGGCCTGGATCTCCGAGCGCAAGGACGTGCTCTCGGGCGCCTTCTTCTTCCTGACGCTCCTGGCCTGGGCGCGCTACGCGCGTAAGCCCAGCGTAGCGCGCTACGTCGCCGTCGCCCTGGCCCTGGCGCTCGGGCTGCTCGCGAAGCAGATGCTCCTGACGGTGCCGTTCCTGCTCGTCGTCCTCGACGTGTGGCCGCTCGGGCGGCTGCGCGAGGACGGAAAGTCCCTG
>CAZDYS010000645.1:0-2630 GCA_964509445.1 uncultured Planctomycetaceae bacterium | reverse complement strand
ACCGCCATGCCGCAGAGCAGCATCGCGAGGAACGTGGTCACCGCGAGGGCCGCGGTGATGAAGATGCTCGCCGTCGCGGTCGCGGAGTAGGGCACCAGGCCCATCAGGTTCATGAACAGGACGAAGAAGAAGACGCTCAGGAAGTACGGCAGGAACTTCCGACCCATCTCCTTGCCCATGTCCGGGTAGACGATGTCGTCCCGCACCCACATGGCGAAGCCGGCCGCCAGACGGGAGAGCGGATCGCCCTTCCCCGTGCGCAGGTACTTCGGCACGCCGAGGAAGCCGATCAGGACCAGCAGCGCGGCGGCGATCTGGAACAGCTGCAGGTTGAAGAACACGGTCGACGCGCCGTCGGCCGGGTCGTGGTTCCAGTCGAACGCCGCGAGGAATCCGGGCAGCGGGACCTCGAGCAGCGGATGGAACGCCTCTCCCTCGTGCGGGTGGTTGTTCTCCACCAGCGGCGAGGGGATCAGGTGCATGTACAGCGTCTCGAACGGGCTCCCACCGGTGTGGTGGATCGAGAACTGGTTGCTCGCGAAGCAGGCCAGCCCGATCAGCGCCGCGCACAGGATCCCGCGGACGCTCAGGAGGTAGGAGAGGAATCGCTTCATCGACGCAGTGTGGGAGACGTTCGGCGGCTCAGCGCGAAGGGGTGGACGCAGTCGCCGCCTGACGTTCTCGGAGCTTCGCGAGAACGTCGAGCAGGCCCAGGGGAACGACGACCAGCACGGCCGCCGCGAACGCGATCAGGAAGGTCTTCCAGTCCGCCCGCTGGGCCGCCGCCTCGACGAAGCGGAAGGTCAGCGCGCTCGTGAGGAGCACGGCGAGCTTCAGGAAGAAGCACACGAAGAAGGCGTGGAAGGCCTTCGACGGACGCGTGAGGAGCACGTGCCGCTGGTACAGGACGGTCAGCCCCGAGAACCCCGCACCGAGCGCGAACCCCGCGAGGACCCCGGCTCCCTGCGTCCCTCCGAGCTTCCACGCGACGGCCATGGCGGCTGCGAGAGCCACGAGGCAGGCGATCGAGAGTCGGATCATCAGGAAGGTGGTGAAGGGGAGAACGGTCGGTCAGTCGCGCCGGGTCGGGGTGCCGAGCTTCGAAATCAGGGACTTGAGTCCCAGACCGAACCCGAGGAACACGCCGACGAGAAGGAGCCAGGGTGTCGTTCCGAGGCGACCGTCCGCCCAGTACCCGAGGAACGCGAAGACCCCGATCGTCGCACCGAAGTGCAACCCGACTCCGGCATGGCGATACATGTCCGACGAGAGTCCCGCCAAGGCGTTCGCTCCTCGAGTCGCGTGGGGTTGGCTTCCTCGGGTCGTGCACAGGCGCCGACCCGAAACAAGACGGTTGAGAAAGAGTCGCGTCCGGGGTGGCCGCTGTCCCGCTGGGGAGCAGGTCGCGCGGGCCTCGATCCGCGATTTGGCGAGCCAGTCTGTTGAGGCGACCCCCCGCCGTCAACCGGGGCGCGGCAGAATCTACGATCCCGGAGACGGTTCCTCTCCGCTTCGATTCCACCGCCCCGGGAAAGGCCTCGGGAAGAGCCCCGCGCCGTCGTTCCCCGAGCGGACGAGGAGCAGTAGGATGCTCGGTCGATTTGCGGCCCCGTGAACCTTCCCGGACCGCTCTCTCCCCCATTCCCGGCGACCGGGTCGCACGATTCCGCCCGACCGCCTCGCTCCCAGGATCCCTTCCAAGCCTCCGGTGGAACGCACTCTCGTCCTTCTCAAGCCCGATGCCGTCCAGCGCGGCCTGATCGGCACCATCCTCGCCCGTTTCGAAGCCAAGGGTCTGCAGATCGCCGCCCTGAAGCTGCGCAAGTTCCCGGTGTCGCTGATCAAGCAGCACTACGCCGAGCACAAGGGCAAGCCGTTCTACGGTGACCTCGTCGGCTTCATGACGAGCGGCCCCGTGTGTGCGCTCGTGCTCGAGGGAAAGAACGCGGTCGAGATCACCCGCACGCTGATGGGCACGACGAACGCCGGCAAGGCGGCGCCGGGCACCATCCGCGGCGACTTCGGCATCTCGTTCTCGAACAACCTGGTGCACGGGTCCGACTCGAAGGCGTCCGCCAAGCGGGAGATCGCGCTCTTCTTCTCCGACCGCTCGGAGCTCCAGAAGTGGACGCCGGTGACCCAGCAGTGGGTCTACTCCGGCGAAGAGCTGGGTTAAGGAGAGCGGCCGCGGCGCGTGAAGAGCCTCTCCGCCCACCACGTCGGGGAGCTCGTGCGCGAGCTCGTTCCGCTGGTCCGCGGCGCCCGCATCCGTGAGGTGCAGGCGCATCCGCCGAAGGACCTGCTACTGGTCCTCGAACCCGTGCCGCCCGCGCCTCCCGGCGCGGTGCGGCGCCTGCGGCTCTCGGCCTCTCCCGAGGGGCCGCGCCTGCACCTGCAGATCGGACCGCTGGAGCGCCACCGCGGCCCCCTCGGGCCGTTCTTCCGCACCGTCGCGGCCGCCCTCGAGGACGGCCTGCTGCGCGAGCTCGTGCAGGTCGCCGGCGACCGGCTCGTGCGTCTGGACCTGAAGGACGCGGACGGTCGTCCGGCCGCGCTCGTGCTCGAGCTCTTCGGGCGCCGGGCCGACCTGGTGCTGCTCGACGCGGGCGGTCGCGTCCAGACCTGCGCCA
>CAZDYS010000644.1:0-2631 GCA_964509445.1 uncultured Planctomycetaceae bacterium | reverse complement strand
ACCGACTGACGCGCTGCTTCACGGCTCTCCTGGACGACCGCGCGACGCGAACGAAGGTGGCGGCCGCGCGCCTCCACGGGCTCTCCCCGCTGGCGGTGCTCGGTCGCGGCTACTCCGTGACGACTCCCTCCGGCGCCGCCGCGCCGCTCGTGCGCGCGACGGACGTGGAGGAGGGAGACGAGCTCGTCACGCGCCTCGCCGAGGGCTTCGTCCACTCGCGCGTGACGCGCACGGAGCGTGGCGGCGACGAGGACGGACCGGCGGCCGAGGGAGCGAGCTCGTGAAGGGCGCTCTCGTCGCGATCGTCGTCAACTGGAACGGAGGCGACGCGAACCTGCGCTGCCTGGCGTCCCTGGTCGCGCACGGCGTTCAGGAGGAGCACGTGGTGTTCGTCGACAACGGCTCGACGGACGGTTCCGTCGAACGCGTGCGCGCCGCCTATCCGAAGGTCACGCTGCTCTCGAACGCGGACAACCGCGGCTACGGGGACGCGACGAACCAGGGCATGCAGCACGCGCTCGACGCGGGGGCCGAGCTGCTCTTCCTGGTCAACAACGACGTGGTCCTGGAGGAGGAGACGCTGCCCGGCCTGCTGGCGGAGCTGGAGCGTCGCCCCGAGGTCGGGATCGTGGGGCCGCGCCTGGCCTACTTCGCGGATCCGTCGCTGCTCTGGAGCGTGGGCGGCCGCATGACCTACCGGCAGAACCTGAGCCTCCTGATCGGTCATCGCAGCCCGGACGGTCCCGCGTTCCAGGCCACGCGCGAGGTCGACTACGTCGCCGGCTGCGCGCTCCTGGTCCGCGCGAGCGTCGTGCGGGAGATCGGCCTCCTGGAGGGCGACTACTTCGCCTACCACGAGGACCTCGAGTTCTGCCTGAAGGCGAAGGAGGCGGGGCACGCGGTGGTGGCGGTGGGCGGCGTTCGCGCGCTGCACGACGCGCACTCCACGACCGGCGGCGGCTACAACCCGCGCCGCAAGTACATGATGGGCGTGAACACCGTCTGGTTCCTGCGACGGCACGGGACGCCGGCGCGCTGGCTCTCCTTCTTCGTGTTCGACGTCCTGACGCTGCCACTCGTGCTGGCCTACCGCGCGACGCGCGGCGAGGGCGGCGCCGTGCTGGCGAAGGCGCGCGGGACCTGGGACGGCCTGCGCGGCAAGCGCGTGTCTCCGCGGGCCGTGCTCGAGGCCTCGGACGGATGAGCGCTCCGGTCGAAGGTCCGAAGCTCGTCGTCGTGCACCGCTCGGCGCCGGACGTCGCGGACGGGTTCTGCGCCCGCCTGCGCGCAGAGGAGCTGGACGCGATCGTCCTCGATCGCCCGGGGTTCCTGGCGCTCCTCGCCAGCTTCGGCACCTATCGCTGTCGCGTGGCCGTCCCGGTGGAGCAGGAGGAGCGCGCGCGGAGCGTGATGGCCGCCTGGGACGAGGAGTCCTCGGAGCGCGTGGAGGATCTGACGCGCCAGGTCGTGCGGCAGGCGCTCGTCGCCGCGGTGCCCGCGGGGATCGGCGTTGGCCTGGTCCTCTGGAAGGTCCAGGGGATCGACCGCATCCCGTGGCTGTCCTGCGTGATCCCCGCCGTCTACCTCTTGACCTTCCTCGCGCTCTCCTTCGGGCAGCGCAGCGGCACGCGGCCCTGAGAGCTCACTCCAGGGGGCCGATCTCGGCCAGCGCCTGCTCGATGTCCGGCGGGTCGACGCCCCGCGAGTTCGCGCGCACGGCGGCCTCGAAGCCCTCGATCTCGGTTCCGCAGTCCTCCGCGCGGATCTCCGCGCTCACGCAGGCCGGGTGCACGTTGATCGGCGCCGAGCGAACCTGCTGTCCGAAGGTCACCTCGCGCAGGAGCGCCACGCGCCAGGCTCCCTTCGCGATGCCCTCGCCGCAGCTCTTGCACTTGGAGCGGTCGCTGGGAGCGCGCTCGACGTAGGGCGCGAGCTTCTTGTTCTTCTTGGCCTCCTCGGCCTTCTCGCGCAGCTTCGCGAGCTCCTCGAGCGGCGGGACCTCGAGTCCCTCGTCCCAGGCCTGTTCCTCGTAGGCGGCCTGCACGTCCTCGGCCCGGCGCTTGGCGGCGCAGTTGAGGTGGTGCCACAGGTAGCCGGTTCCGTAGGGACCCTCGAGGAGGACGCCGAGGCGCAGCTTCTCCTTCTCGATCTTGCGCTGGCAGGTGCGGCACTTCGAGCGCGACGATCGCGCGCGTTCGATGCGGTAGGGCGGCAGCTGCTCTTCGAGCTCTTGGTCAGACATGGTCCGGTTCGGGAAGGGGCGCGAGGGGATAGTCGTCACCGTCGTCGCTGCGTTCGCGGAGCTCCTCGAAGAGCGCCTCCGTCCACGCATCGAGGTGGTCCAGCGCGCGGTAGCCCGCGGGGTCGCGCAGGTAGCCGCGCGCGGCGGGGTGCTTCGCGTAGAGCGCCTCGGCGCCCATGCGCTCGCTCCAGCGCTCGAAGCGCGCGCGCTTCTCCAGGAGGGCCTTGGCGAGGAACGGCATCACCGTCGTGTAGTCCGCCTGGAGGCTGACGCAGGTCGAGCGGTACTCGTCCTTGTCGACCTTGCCCCAGGTGACCGCCTCGGCCGGCGGGCAGGAGGACAGCGAGCCGTCGGAGACCGGCGCCGTCGTGATCTGCACGTCGTAGAGG
>CAZDYS010000643.1:0-2636 GCA_964509445.1 uncultured Planctomycetaceae bacterium | reverse complement strand
TTCCACGAGGACGGCGTGCAGAGCGCGCTCGCGATGCTCGGGAACCTGGAGAGGGAGGCCGTGCCCTCGTGAAGAGCGCGCTCTATCGGGGTCGCGTCCAGCACACGCGCCTGGTGCCCAAGCGGCACACGTTCCGCTACGGGATCCACATGTTCCTCCTGGATCTCGACGAGCTCGCGTCCGTGTTCCGCGGGCGCTGGCTGTACTCCGTCGAGCGAGCGAACCTGGTGGCCTTCCGGCGGAAGGACTTCCTCGGGGCGCCCGAGGTGCCGCTGCGCGAGGCCGTGCTCGATCGTGTGGAGCAGGAACTCGGCCGACGACCCGCGGGCCGCGTTCGGCTGCTCACCCAGCTCGCCACGCTCGGGTACTCCTTCAACCCGGTCAGCTTCTACTACTGCTACGAGGCGGACGGGGCGCTGGGCGCGATCGTCGCCGAGATCACGAACACGCCCTGGGGGGAGCGGCACGCGTACGTGCTCGACGCCACCCAGGACGAGGAGCTCGTCTTCCGGTTCGACAAGGACTTCCACGTCTCGCCGTTCTTCGACCTGGACCAGGTCTACGAGTGGCGCTTCTCGCAGCCGGGCGAGCAGCTCTCCGTGTCCATGACGAACTACGAAGAGGGCCGCCCGGTCTTCCACGCCGGCCTCGCGTGCGAGCGGAGGCCGCTCCACGGCCGAAGCCTCGCGGGCGTGCTGCTGCGCTACCCGCTGCAGCCCCTGGTCCTGCACGCCGCCATCTACTTCCAGGCTGCGCTCCTGTACCTCAAGCGCACGCCGTTCTTCGCCCACCCGAAGAAACGCGCGTCCCTCTCGGACGCCACCGCATCATGAAGTCCGACCTGCAAGGCGCCACCCTCGCGTCCGTCCCGCTGACCGCCAGAACCCGTCCGTCCTTCCTCGAGCGCCAGGTGCTCTCCCGCTTCGAGGGCATCGACTCCGGCAGCCTCTCGGTCACGACCCGTGGGGTCCGGCTCGAGTTCGGACGCGAGCACTCGGACCTCCCGCACGCGTCGGTGCAGGTCCGCGACCCGCGCTTCTGGAGCGCCGCCGCGCTGCGCGGCAGCGTCGGCGCGGGCGAGGCCTTCTCGAAGGGTTGGTGGACCAGCGAGGACCCGGTCGCCGTAATCCGGCTGTTCGTTCGCAACCAGGCGGCGCTCACTGGCCTCGAGAGCGGACTGGCGCGCCTCTCGCGCCCGTTCCTCGCGCTCTACCACGCGCTGCACCGCAACACCGAGAGCGGCAGCCGCTCCAACATCAGCGCGCACTACGACGTGTCGAACGAGTTCTTCGGGCTGTTCCTCGACGACACGATGACGTACTCCTGCGGCGTCTTCGAGCGCGAGGACGCGACGCTGCGAGAGGCGTCGATCAGCAAGATCGACCGCCTCTGCAAGAAGCTCGACCTCCGTCCCACGGACCACCTCCTGGAGATCGGCACCGGTTGGGGCGCGTTCTCGATCCACGCGGCGCGCGAGTACGGCTGCCGCGTCACGACCACGACGATCTCGCGCGAACAGCACGACCTGGCGGCCCAGCGGATCCGGGAGGCCGGCCTCGAGGACCGCATCACGCTCCTCATGGAGGACTATCGCCGACTCGAGGGGAGCTACGACAAGCTCGTCTCGGTCGAGATGATCGAGGCCGTCGGGGCGCGCTACTTCGACACGTTCTTCGCGCGCTGCGCGCGGCTGTTGAAGCCCGAGGGCAAGATGGCGCTGCAGGCGATCACGATCGCGGACCAGCACTTCGAGAGCGCCCGCCGTTCGGTGGACTTCATCCAGCGCTACATCTTCCCCGGGTCCTGCATCCCCTCGGTCACCGCGCTGTGCTCCTCGATGACGAAGGCCAGCGACCTGCGCCTGGTGGATCTCGAGGACATCGGCCCGCACTACGTGCGCACGCTGGCCCTGTGGCGCGAGAACCTCCTCGCGCGCTGGGACGACGCGCGCGCCCTGGGCTACTCCGACGAGTTCCTGCGCCTGTGGGAGTTCTACTTCGCCTACTGCGAGGGCGGCTTCGCGGAGCGGCACATCGGCGACGTGCACATGGTGCTCGAGCGACCCGGCGCACGGCCCGACCGGGTGGCGCGTCCGCTGGCCACGTGAGGAACCTCGCCAACTTCCTCCTGTTCCAGGTGGCCTGGTTCGCCTGCGTCGGAGGAGCGGCGGAAGGGGACATGTGGCGCGGGCCGCTGGCCACGCTGCTCGTGCTCGGACTCCACCTGGCGTTCGTCACGCGACCGGGCGACCGGGTGCGCGAAGCCCTCTTCGTCCTCGTGGTGGGGGTGGCCGGCTTCGCGCTCGACAGCGGGCTGCACGCGCTCGGTCTGCTCGCCTACCCGACCTCCGCGGAGGCCTGGCCCCACGGCGTGGTCCCGCCCTGGATCACCGCGCTGTGGGTGCTCTTCGCGACGCTGCCGCACCACTCGCTGGGCTGGCTGCGCGGGCGTCCGCGGCTGGCCTTTCTGCTGGGCGCGATCGGCGGCCCGCTCTCGTTCCTCGCGGGCACGCGCCTCGGTGCGGTGGGCGTCGGGACCCCGCCGCTCGGAACCTGGGCGGCGCTCACCGTCGAGTACGCGCTCGTGACTCCGCTGCTGCTCCGCTTCGCGACCGGCGCCAAGGCGGAGCAAGGCGT
>CAZDYS010000642.1:0-2640 GCA_964509445.1 uncultured Planctomycetaceae bacterium | reverse complement strand
GGTTCGCACGCGACGCGCGCGGAGCCCGCCTCCGCGAAGAACGCGGAGCCGGTGCAGAGAGCCAGGGCGCAGGTGGCGCCCAGGGCGCAGGCGGCGAGCGTTCCGACCTTGGCGTTCACGGGGTGCGACCTCCGTCTCCTCTATCGGCCGCAGGGGGCCGGGAGCCGAAGGACCCTCCCGCTGCGGCGACGAGCTGGCTCTCGATCGTGAGAAGCCAGCGCGCCTCGTGGTGCAGGGCATAGGCCTCCTCGAACCCCGCGCGGGGCAGGTGTACGACGCGCACCTCGCCATCGGGGGACACGCGCACCTCGTTGAGGTCCGCGGCCAGTCCCTCGATCAGGACGCCTCCGTCCTCGGTCGGCCGCGTGACGGGCGTCGTGTCCTTCCCTGCCCGGAACGCCTCCTCGTAGTAGGAGGAGGTCAGCTCGTCGAGCCGGAGCTCGATGGCGGCGCGCGCCTCGCGCAGGTCGTCCACCGAAGCGCCGGCGTACAGGTGCTGGTAGCGTGCGAAGGCAGCTGCGTCGTCGTGCGTCGCCGCTGCGACCTCGGGCGTCGCGTCCGCCTCGTGCCAGTCCAGCGAGACGAAGGTGAGCAGCCCGATTCCTCCCAAGAGAGCGAGACCCTTCACGCCTCAGCAGTTGCCGCAGCGAACGCCGATGGCCCAGTGCCCTTGCCCCGGGCAATCGACCCAGTCGAACCCTTCGGCGCCACACTCCGCCGCTGCCTGAATGGCCTCACCATTCGCCGTCGCCGAGAGCGTGCAGGACTTGGTCGCGGGCTGCACACAGAGGAATCCGCTCTGCGTGCACTTTCCGAATCCGAGGACGCTATTGCTGATCGTGACGGTGCAATCCGGATTGCTCACGGGAGTGACGGTGAGCGTCGCGGTGCAGGGGCAACCAGCGCCCCCTCCTGCCTGTGGAGCGGGAGCAAAGGACGAAAGAAGGCCGACGAGGAGACCGAGCAGGGGAAGCGCGAACCATTGCGAGCGATACGACATCATTCTCTCCTATTCATTTGCGAGCCAGGAGAGAACACGCCCAGACGACCCCTTCTCTCCTAAGAGAGAGACTATTGCACTTCCGCTAAGTGTCAATCCCTTCGCGAAAGACCCCCTCACGGGCGCGCGCATTCCCTGATTCGAGAGGGGATTCGAGAAGGCGCGCGCCGGAGAGTCGCTCGACCCTCTCGCCTCAGCGAGGCTCCGGCTTGCCGCCGGGCAGCCAGTCGGGCTTGAGCCGGCCGTCCACCAGGAAGCGCGCGGCGGCGTAGGCGTCACGGATCGCGGCCTCCATGTGCTCGTAGTCGAGGGTGTGCGCCTCGTCCGTCACCTGGTGGTAGTCCGTGTGCATGTTGTAGGAGGAGAGCGTCTGCGCGACGATGCCCTCGACCGCGAACGCGTAGTTGTCCGAGCGCATGAAGAAGTTCTGCTCGGGGCGCGGATCGGGGATCACCGCCAGACCGGCCTCCTGGAAGCGCTCGCCGAGCGTCGAGCGCTCGAAGCCGCTGAGCCACAGCTTGCCCGGTCCGCCGGCGACCTCGTCCGGGCGGCCGACCATCTCGAAGTTGAGGTTGCACACGGTGCGCTCGAGCGGCTCGACCGGGTGCGCGATGTAGTAGTTCGTGCCGATCAGCCCCATCTCCTCGCCGCCGGCGAGGAGGAAGATCAGCGTGCGTGCGGGCTTCTCGTCCTGCACCAGGCGCTGCGCGATCTCGAGCACGGAGGCGACGCCCGAGGCGTCGTCGTCCGCACCGTTGAAGACGACGTCCTTGTCGCTCCCGCCCGGGTCGCCGGCCGTTCCGATGTGGTCGTAGTGGGCGCTGAACACGATGACCTCGTCCTTGAGGCCGGGCTCCTCCTCCGTCCCCACGCCGTCGATGCGACCGAGCACGTTGTAGTCGTCGATCTCGTTCACGGTCGCGTCGTAACGCAGCTCGACCGAGGCGATCTGCCCTTCGTCGAGCGCCTCGGCGAACATCCCGCGCAGCTTGACCGAGTCGCACGGGTCGTCGCCGTCGCCGGCCGGGCGCGGCCGCCCGCTGCGCGGCGTGCTCTCCCCGCGGCCGAGGCTCTTGGGTCCCTTGGTCAGGAGCAGCCCCCAGCCGGTCTCGTAGCCGCGCTTGCCGGCCAGCCACTGGTTCTTCTCGCGGCCGGACGCGTCGAGGAACAGCGCCTCGCTCGGATCGGGCTCCTCCGGCAGCTCCTCGGCACTGCGCACGTAGCGGACCGCGAGCGCGCGACCGGTCGGCGTGAGCTCGCCGCGCGTGGAGGTCGTCATGCCGAGTCCGTTGACCGCCGTCTCGGTGCTGCCGTCGGCGAAGGTCACGACCAGCGTAGGAGGTCCGTGGTGCTCCACCTGGACCATCGGCACCCGCTGCAGGTAGGTGCCGTCGTCTCCGGCCGGCGCGATCCCGGACTCCTCGAGGACGTCCGCGAGATAACGGGCCGCGCGGTTGGCCTCGGGCGAGCCGGCGCGTCGCCCGAGGAGCTCGTCCGAGGCGAGGAACTCGACGTGGTAGGCGAGCTCGCGGGCGGTGATCTCGGGGTCCGCCTCGGGCGGGAGGTCTTGGGGAGCGGTCGGAGGAACGGAGACGAACAGCAGTGCCAGGAGGGGGGTCAGCATGGAGCGCCTTCTACCA
>CAZDYS010000641.1:0-2646 GCA_964509445.1 uncultured Planctomycetaceae bacterium | reverse complement strand
CCCTGGGACTCGAACGCGATCGTGGCGGGCCAGCCGGTGTTGGCGAGGACCTGCGCGACCGGGTCCCAGCTGAAGAGGATCGGGTCGAGGGTGTCGCCGTCCCCGTTCCAGTCGAGGCCCGCGGCGGCCTCCGAACGCACGAAGGTCAGCCAGCGGTCGATGCGCACGGCGCCATCGCCCTCCCAGCCGAGGTTGGTCGCCAGGCCCGTCACGAGGTCCAGCTCGTGCAGCACCTTGCCCTGCTCGACCCCGTTGCCGTCGAGGTCGGCGCTCTGATCGAGCTCGCTGACGAGGAGAGCGGTCGAGTCGGGCAGCGGGATCACCCCGCTGGCGTCGCGCGGTGCGAGGCCCGTCGACGTGAGGTCGTTCGTCGTCGGCTGGTAGTGGTGAGCGACGGTGTCGAACAGGTCGCCGTCCCCGTTCAGGTCCTCGCCCTGCGTGAACTCGGAGACACCGACGGTCACCGTCTCGCCGTTGATCGCGCGGAACGGACGCAGCCCCTCGGCCACGCCGAGGTTCGTTGTGACGCCCGTCACCGGGTCGAAGACGTGCAGGACGGAGTCGACCACGTCGCCGTCGCCGTTCCAGTCGTCCTGCTGTTCCAGCCGCGCGAAGAGCCAGCGATCCGCGACGCGCACGGGCGCCCGTCCGGAGATGGCGGTGCCGCTGGACAGGAGGCGGCTCGGGCCGAAGTCGAACACGTGGAACACGACGCTGGTCAGGTCCCCGTCCGCATCGAGGTCTCCCGTGCTGTTCGTCTCCTGAACGCCGAAGGCGATCTGTCCGTCGAAGACCTCCGCGCCCGAGTAGGGGCCGCCACTGGTCAGCTGGAACAGGCGGTTTCGCGCGAGGTCGTAGCGGAAGCCCACCGTCGTGTCGAACGACCCGCTCCCGTCGAGGTCACTGTCCTGCGCGGACTCGTCCACCGAGAACAGCATCTGGTCCTCGTGGAACCACAGACCCTGGTCCCCGAAGCCGGTCGTCGCGAGCTCGAGGTTCGTCAGCGTCCTCGTCGCCGTGTCGAACACGAAGAGCACGTTGTCGACCAGGTCGCCGTCGCCGTTCAGGTCGGCTCCCTGGGCGGCCTCGCCGGCGTAGAGCAGGCACCACTGTCGGTACACGCGCGAGGCAGGCGGAGGCACGACGTCCGTCGCGGGGCGCGCCGAGGGAGCCGGCGCCAGGGGCAAGCCAGCGGCGGCGATGCCGAGGTTCGTCAGCAGCTCGCGCTCGCTGTCGAGCACGTGGAGGACGACGTCGTCGGTGTCGCCGTCGGCGTTCAGGTCCTGCCCCCCCTCGGCCTTCTCCCCGACGCCGACGATCCAGTGCACGTCCCCACCCAGCAGGAAGCCGCTGGCGACGGCCGTGTCGGCACTGCCCGGCGGAACGGCTTCGCGGTCGGGAATCGTGAACTCCGTCGACCGGCTTCCGCCACCGGAGGAGCACGCTCCGAGGAACGAGAGGGTGAGGAGAACTGAGAGTGCCGGGAGCTTCATGGCGAGCGAGGGGTCGACGGAGAGCGGCGGAAAGGCGCGTTCCCTTCCAATCACCGTACCAAGTCGATTCCCAGGCGCGCTTTCCGACGCCCGGACGCACAAGAGAGCGTCTCCAGGGCCTCCCGCGGCGAGCGGGAGCCGCCGGGCGGTGTCGGGAACGCGAGGCTCGGGTGCCTTCGCGTTCCCGAACCGAAACGTCGCGCGCGGCGAGGCGGAGAGCAGCCTCAGGCGCTCAGCGCGCGCACCAGCGACCCCGCACGAACACGTGTCCGCAGCGCGGCCCGTGGACGTGTCCGCGCACGAGGACCCAGCGGTTCCCCGTGAACACGTGACCACAGTTATCCCCGTGCACGTGGGCGACGACGCGGGCGGGAGCGGGAGCGACGACGCGCGGTCGAGGGGGCCGCAACACGCAGCCGCTGGACAGGAGGGCGAGGCCGAGGGCGAACCAGGAGTGCTTCCGCTGCTTCATCGGGCGTCGTGACGGGGGTCGGACCGGAACCGTCCCGTTCAACCCGACCGCCCCCGCGAGGGATCGCTCGTTCCCTGCTCTTTGTCGCCGGCTCCCGAAGCGGGGACGGGGCGCCTAGGACGACGAAGGCCCGACCGGATGTTCGACGATGGCCTTGATGCAGTCCCGGCCGCGGGCGATCCGGAACGCGCTTCCCAGGTCCTCCGCGGTGAACCGATGCGTGACGAATCGCGTTCCCAGGTCGTGCAGGTTCGGGTGCTGTTCCAGGACCTGCAGCGCGCGCGCGAAGTCCCCGCAGCGCGAGCTCGAGAGGCGGAGGTCGCGCTCCACGACGGCTGCCAGCAGGCTCGATCCCTCCGGGTCCAGCTGCGGAGAGAGCTCGATCGTCCCGCCGGGCAGGAGCAGCGACGTCTCTTCGTTCTGGAGCGGGCGGATCGCGAGGTCCACGTCGCTCGCGCGCTCGGCCAGGAGGCGCGCGTGCCGCGGGGCCGCGTCCGAACCCGCGCGTGCGTCGCGCGCCTGCGTCACGGAGGTCGCACTCGCGCTCGCGCGGGAGGCGCAGCCGCCGGCTGGTCGGATCGAGCGTGGCGAACATCAGGTGCTCGGTGAACACCTCGCTCTGGGTCAGCAGGTTGAGCAGCGTGCTCTTGCCGGCGTTCGTGTAGCCGACCAGCGAGATGA
>CAZDYS010000640.1:0-2657 GCA_964509445.1 uncultured Planctomycetaceae bacterium | reverse complement strand
CACAACTCTCCCGCGGCGCGCCGGTCTTACACCGATCCCTCGTTTCTTTCCACGGCGCCCGAGAAGGGGGAGATCCCGCCCGTCAGTCCTGACGGCTCGCGAGGTTCTTCCAGAGGATGCGCCCGTGCGGGCTCTCCTCGTCGCGCTCGAGCCCGAAGACGTCGCCCTCGAGGTCTTCGAGGTCGCGCACCGCCGCGTCGAGGGTCGCGCGGTCCTCCTCGGTCAGCTCGAGCGCCAGGGCCTCGAGGTTCGCGACCAGGTGCCCGCCGTGGAACGTGCCGACCATCGCGGCCGCGACCGTGGGGCGGTCGAGCACCCAGCGCAGCGCGATGGTGGAGAGCGAGCACCCGTGGCACTCGGCGACGGCGTCGAGCGCGCGCAGCAGGGCCTGGAAGCGCTCCCAGCCGCCCGCCTCCTCGACGATCAGCCGGTACTTCACGAGCGAGCGGTTCGCGAACGGCTCGGCCAGCGGGGGCGCGCCGAGGTGCTTCGCGGTCAAGAGGCCGCCGGCGAGCGCTCCGTAGGCGATCAGCGCGAGGCCGCGCTCCTCGGCGAGCGGGACGAGCTCGTGCTCGGGGCGACGGTCGAGCGGCGAGTACTGCACCTGGTTGCTCACGAGCGGCACGCCCGCGTCGAGCATCTCGCGCATGCGGCGCGTGTCGAAGTTCGTCGCCCCGACGTGGCGGATCTTGCCGGCGTCGCGCAGCTCGCCCAGCCACTGCGCGGCCTCGACGTAGCCAGGGGTCGCGTAGTCCCACCAGGAGAACTGCACCAGGTCGAGCCGCTCGACGCCGAGCCGCGCGAGCGAGCGATCGACGACCGCTTCGACGTCCGCGCGGTCGAGGCTCCCGAGCGCGTCGAGGTCCGGCACGTACTTCGTGTGGAACTGCAGCTCGATCCCGTCGGCGGCCAGGTCGGCCGCGTGCGCGGCGCGGAAGCGACCGAAACGCTCCTCGACGCCCGTGTAGATGTCGGCGCAGTCGAAGGTCGTCCAGCCCGCGCGCGCCGCGCGCTCGAGGTCGCGGAAGAGCTGCTCCTCGTCGACCGCCTCCTCGCGGTGCCCCTGGGAGAGCTGCCAGCCCCCGACGATCAGCCGCGCGGTCGTGTACCCGTCGTCCCCGAGCGGACAGCGCTGCATCGGAGGCGGGCTCACGACGCGTCCTCGTCCGCGCCGCCTTGGGCCTCGACGTCCGTCCACTCCACGCGCGTCACGTCGCCGTGCTGGAACGTCGACGTGCCGATGCGCGAGATGCGGAACCGCGCGCCGCAGTGGGGGTCGGGACAAGCGACCTCCATGTCGGTCGTCATCCAGTCGTTCGCGTGCGTCTTGCGCTGCTTGGCCGGCAGGAGCGGGAGGAGCGCCGCCAGCGGGTAGAGCGGGAACGTCTGCCCGGGCGGGAACTCGAGGTTCTCGCCGCGCAGCGTGAACGAGTCGCCGACCGCGTGGTTGCAGACCATCGGCCCCGGGCCCGCGACGACCTCGACGCGCAGGTCGTACAGCTCGAAGGTGCGCTCGTCGCTCATCGGTCCTGCACCCGCGCCTCGGCCTCGATCTCGACCAGCTGGTCCGGTCCGACCAGCTCGGCCTTCACGAGCGTGTTCGCCGGGCACACGTCTCCGAAGCGCTCGCCGTGCGCGCGCGCCACCGGCTCCCAGTCGTCGATGTCGCGCACGTAGATGCGCGTGCGAACGATGTCCTCCCAGCGGCCGCCGAGCGACTCGACCGCCGCCGCGATCTTGTCGAGCACGAAGTGCGTCTGGGCCGCCGGGTCGTCCCCGCCGACGGTGCGCGTCCCGTGCGTGGCGGTCGTGCCGGAGACCACGATGTGCCGTCCGTCGCGCACGGCCCGCGAGTAGCCGGCCAGGCGCTCCCAGGTCGTCCCGCTCGTGACGCGCGTGCGTCCGTCCGCGACCTGCACCGGCTCGAAGGCCGGCGGCAGGTTCTCGAGGTGGTGCGACAGGTCGCCGGAGGCGGTCAGGAAGGGCGGCTTGCGGTACTCGTCGCCGCAGTCGCCGGGGATCGGCGTCAGCCCGTCGATCGCCTCGGCGATGCGGGCGCGCTCGTCGTCCGTCAGCGCGAGCCGCAGCATCCGCAGCGTGTCGTCGACGTGTTCGCTCTGTCCCAGTCGCGCGCCGACGATCACGCCGCCGACACCGGGCTGGTCGAGGATCGAGCGCACGGCCACGTTCGCGATCGACGCGTCGTGCGCCGCCGCGACCTGCGCCGCCGCGCGCAGCACGCGCTGGAACGCCTCCCAGCCGCCGGCCGCGTCGAGGAAGCGCTTGTACTTCGTCTGCGACCAGGTCGCGAGGTCCGCGTCCTTCGGCTCCGGCGCGCCGAGCCAGCGGTCGGACAGGAACCCGCCGAGCAGCGTCCCGTAGGCCAGGAGCTTCACCCCGCGCTCCTGGCAGTAGGTGGCCATCGCGCCCGCGGCGCGCCGGTCGACGAGCGAGTGGCTGACCTGGTTCGACACGACCCCGATCCCGCTCTCCACAACGACGCGCAGGTGCGCGGTGTCGAAGTTCGTGAGGCCGAGGTGGCGGATGCGTCCCTCCGCGCGCAGCTCCTCCAGGTGTCCCAGGCAGTCGAGGTAGCTGAGGTCGTGGTAGTTCCAGGCGTGGAACTGTAGCAAGTCGATCGTGTCCGTCTGCAGCCG
>CAZDYS010000639.1:0-2657 GCA_964509445.1 uncultured Planctomycetaceae bacterium | reverse complement strand
AGCGCTTGCCGACGATGATGTTCCGAGGGCGTTGGAGCTCGCCCGGACGATCCTGGAGAGCCTCAAGAAGAGCGGCGACGCCTGAGCCGCGCGCCCGGAAACGGTTTCGGCCCGCCCGGACTTTCGCGGAAAAGAGGGAGCTTCGGTTGCAGCCGGGTCGGCGCGAACGCCGACGGTCCCCGCGTGGGATTTTTGGACGGAGGGCCGCCTGGGCCCTCGGCACAACGCGAGAGACAACGAATGAGACTTCCCCTGGTCGGCCTTGGTCTGGTGACGCTGCTCGGCTCGAGCGCCCCGGTTCTGGGCTCCAACGCGGACGAGGGCCCGACGCCGCGCCGCAACGAGATCGCTGCCCCGGCGGTCAAGATGCCGCTCGTGTTCGTGCAGAACGACGGTCAGTACCCGGAGGCCGTGCGCTACCAGGTGCGCGTGCCCGGACTGACGCTCGCCGTGCACCCGGACGGCTGGTCGCTGGCGGGCCCCGCGGCCGTGCGCGTCCGCTTCGAGGGCGCGACCGGCGAGGCCGACGTGCGTGGCGAGGAACGACTGCGCGCCACGGCGAACTACCACCTCGGGCGCGACGAGGACGAGGGCGCGCGCACTCTCCGCGCCGTACCGACGTTCGAGCGCGTGCGCGTCGACGAGCTGAAGCCGGGCATGGACCTGGAGCTCTACGAGAAGGCCGGTCGTCTCGAGTACGACGTCGTGCTCGCGCCCGGCGTGCCCGCGAGCGAGGTCGTCTTCCGCTTCGAGGGCGTCGAGGACGCGCAGCTCACCGAGGACGGCGCGCTGGTCGCCATCGCGGGAGGTCGCGAGCTCCGCCAGCGTCCGCCGGTCGCCTGGCAAACCGACGCCGAGGGCACCCGACACGAGCTCCCGGTTCGCTTCCGCGACCTCGGCGAGCACCGCTTCGGGTTCGCCGTCGAGGGGCGCGATCCCGAGATGGCGCTGACCATCGACCCCATCCTGGTCTACTCCGAGTTCATCGGCGGAAGCAACGCCGACGTGGCGCGCGGCGTGTCCGTCGACGCCGACGGCTACGTCTACGTGGCCGGTTGGGCGAAGTCCGCCGACTTCCCCGGCTCCGACAAGAGCCGCCGCCGCCGCGACGTCGTCGTGTTCAAGCTCGACCCGAGCGGGCGCGAGCTCGTCTACGCCACCTTCGTCGGTGGCTCCGGCGACGACGAGGCGCTCGACCTGGCGGTCACGCCGGACGGTCGCGCGACCGTCGTGGGGGAGACGGAGAGCTCCGACTTCCCGGCCACGGACCAGGCCTTCGCGCAGCGGCGCGCGGGCAAGGGGGACGCCTTCGCGTTCCAGCTGGACGGAGCGGACGGGACGCTGGCCTGGGCCACGCTGCTCGGCGGCAAGGGAGACGACCGCGCGAACGCCACGGTGCTCGCGGAGGACGGCACGGTCGTGCTCGTCGGCACCACGAAGTCGAGCGACTTCCCCGTCAGCAGCACCGCCTACCAGGGCGAGCGCAAGGGCGGCCGGGACGCGTTCCTCGCGAAGCTCGACGCGGACGGCAAGATGCTGGTCTACTCGACCTACCTCGGCGGCGTCCGGGACGACGAGGGCTTCGACGTCGCGCTCGGCGAGAACGGCAACCCCTACGTCGTCGGCCGCACCGACTCGGCCGACTTCCCGGCGACCGTCGGCGCCTTCGACGAGCGCAAGAGCGACGTCGACGGCTTCGTGACCAAGTTCTCCGCGGGCGCGAGTCACCTGGTCTACTCGACCTACCTGGGCGGCAACGGCCAGGACGAGGCGCACGCGATCGGCCTGGATCAGGGCGGGCAGGCCTGGGTCGGCGGCTGGACCCAGAGCCACGACTTCCCGACCACGCTCGAGGCTCTGCAGGAGGACAACCGCGCGCGCCGCGACGGATTCGTCGCGCGCGTCTCGACCTCCGGCGGCTCCCTGACCTACGGCAGCTACGTCGGTGGCGGCGGGTCCGACGAGGTGCACGGCCTCGTGGTCGACGACTACGGAACGGCCTGGCTGGTGGGTACCACCAGCTCGAGCGACCTGCCGCTCTCGCCGGACGCCTCGCAGCGCGAGCGCGGCGGCGGGCGGGACGCGTTCCTGATGGGCTTCGACGGGAAGAGCGGCCGGCTGAGCTTCGGCAGCTACCTCGGGGGGAGCGGCAACGAGACCGGGTTCGCGGTCGCCGCGCAGCCCCTGACGGAGAACGTCGTCCTCGCGGGCATCGCCGAGGACATCGCTCCGGAGGACCGCGGTCGCCTCAGCGGCGGCAAGCGGGGCCCCAGCGACGCCCTGGTCGCGCGCTTCGAGCCGGGCCTGTGCGGTCGTCGCGCGGAGCTCAGCACGCTCGGCGCCCCGGGCGGCGTCGAGCTGTCGCTCACGCTGCCGCGGCTCGGCAAGCCGATCGAGCTGCGCATCGAGAACGGTCCGCCGAACGCGCGCGGCTTCGTCCTGATGAGCCCCTTCTCCGCTTCCTCCACCGTGATCGAGGGGCTCCTCGAGCTGCACGTCGATCGCCGGTCCGCGGAGGTCCTGCTGCCGTTCACGACGGACGAGTCCGGCTCGTGGTTCTACGAGAGCGTGCTGCCGCGTTCCGAGGAGAGCTGCGGCCGCTCCGTCGTCTTGCAGGCGCGCACCATCGACCCCTCGCGCGGACTGCTGTCCTTCGG
>CAZDYS010000638.1:0-2663 GCA_964509445.1 uncultured Planctomycetaceae bacterium | reverse complement strand
GCGAACACGGACAGACCCGCGAGCACGCCCTCGGCCTTCGCGGTCAGGCGCCCCTCCGCCCGCGCACCGGCCGGAACGGCCTCGGTCGTCGTCACGTCGCCCGGCCCCAGATCCTCCTCCAGCCAGGCCTGGCACCAGGCCGTCAGCGGGAGGCCCTCCAGTCCCGCCGCGATCGCGGTCGGGGACCCGGAGGCCGGCTTGTGCAGGGAAGCGGTCACGAGGGGCCGGATTCTAGCCGGATTCGAGCGACTCCAGGAACTCTCGCACGACGCGATGGAACCGGTCGGGATCGTCGAGGTAGCACGGGTGGCTCGCTCCGGGGAAGGCCTCCACGCGCCCCGCGCGGAAGCGAGCCGCCAGATCCGCCGCGCGTTCGAAGGGGAGCACCCGGTCCGCGGTCCCCCACAGGACCCGCGCCGGAACCGGGGAATCGGGCGGGAAGTCCTCGCCGCAGGCCGGCGCGACGGCGATCGCTCCGGACAGGGCGGTGGGAGAGCCCAGGAGCGCCGCGAGGGCGCACCCCGCCCGCGACGGGGCGACCAGCACGGGACGGTCCAGGTCGAGCTCCTCGAAGAGCTGCCGCAGGAATCCGGCGGCCTCGCGGGGCGCGGGGCCGGGCGACGCGCCGGAACCCGGCCAGTCGACCGCCAGCACGCGGCGGTCGCCGAGGACTCCGTCGAGGGTCCCGAGCTCCCTCCAGGTCTCCTTCGTGAAGCGCGCTCCGTGGAGCAGGACGACCGGCAGCCGCGCGCCCGGCTCCGAGCCGGCGGTCTCCAGGACCGCGACCGTGTGGTCCCCGACGGAAAGGCGGCGCGTGCGCGGGCCCGGGTCGGGCGCGCCGGGAGGCGCCGAGCCTTCCGCCGTGGGCGCTCTCCCCTGCGGCACGACCGGGACCTCCGAGGGGCGGATCTCCGCCTCCCCCCGCTCGGAGGGCGCACAGGAGGCGAAAAGGCTGGTTCCCAGCGCGAGGGCGAGGCCGACGCGGACCCGGAGTGGAGCGACCTTCATAGGAAGGCAGAGCCTAGCGACCGTCCGCCCCGGGCCCCACGCCTCCGATTGCGACTTCCCGAACGTCCAGAAAAGGGGCACGGGATCGCGAGTTTGGGCCGCAAACCCGGCGTTTTCTCGCAACGGCGCGGGCAGTTCGCGACTCCTCCTCTTAGCCTCTCCGAGCCACCCCTCTGGAGAAGGCCTCTTACCCCCTCCCTCCAGAACCAAGACGCGCAACCGGGAGTTTTCACCATGGATCGGTGGATCTGCGGTCTCGTTCTAGCTTTGACCGCCCTTGTCGTCGGCCCTGCGGAGTCCGTGCATGCACAGACTGCTCAGGTGTCCGGCGCGAAAATCGGCACCCTCAAGACCTACGTTCCGACGAACCGTGACACGTTCGTCGTGCACGGCACGATTGCGGTTCCACCGCAGCCGTTCACGCGCAGGTCGTGCCCCTACGTCGTCGTCGACCCCGACGGCCGCCCCCTCGTCACGCAATGGGAGCGCGTCGCGCGCCTCCAGGACTGGATGATCGTCGAGCTCTCCGCCTACGCGGAGAACCCCGGCAACTGGTCCGGTCGCGAGACCTTCGAGGTGTTCGAAGGCTCGAACCCCTTCTTCCTGTCGGGCTACGACACCCGCCTCGTCAACTCGCTGTTCAAGCCCGAGACGATGCGGATGTGGGTTCGCGACCACGCGGATCGGCCGCACTTCTGGAGTCTGACCTCCGGAGAGACCTCGGCCGCCTACCACCGTCTGGGCCCCAACCGCGTGACCCTCGAGCGAAGCTTCGACGGGCCGTTCGGGGGCGTGCAGACCTGGGTCACCCTGGAGCGCGGCTCCGACCACATGGAAGTGGTGATCAACTGGAACAACGGGACGCTGCCGGCAGACCCGGACCTCTTCTTCCGCTCCGTGGCGCTCGAGGTGCCCGGAGGCTGGAAGTGGACTCCGCTGCTGCCGGATCCGGCCATGGAGTTCCCGGTGCTCGTGCGGCGCGGGCAGCACGTGCTGCCCCAGCGCTGGGAGCGTCCGTTCCGCCTGATCGTGCACCCGGCGGACGAGACGCCGGACCTGTCCCGCCGCGGCTGGGGGGTCTCCGACTGGTCCGGGGGTGCCTACATGGCGCAGTCCCTGGAGATGCCGGACCTCTCCCACACCACGATCAACCTGACGCCCAAGAAGGACGACGACTTCTGGCGCCTGGAGAACGTGGAGCCCACCGCGCCGGGCAGCGTGCCGGTGAACTTCCTCTACCCGGCCCAGGGCGTCTACTACGGCGGCATGACCGGGGGCGTGGAGATCTACCAGTTCCCGGAGGTCCCGCTGGCCTGGTCCGGCCAGCCGGACGGGCTCCTCTCGACCCTGGTCGAGCAGCTGCGCTACGCCTCGCGCCACCCGGGCTGCCTCTACGAGCCCAACGGGAAGCCGATCGTCCAGGACGCGTACCTGAACCCGGACGGCTCGCAGCCCTGGGACCTGTTCAACAACGAGTTCATCGGCTTCCCGCCGAAGGACCAGCCCTTCGGCTTCACCCAGACCGGGCCGGGCCAGGGGAGCGCGAGCTACAACCCGAAGGAGTACCTCGCGATCGACTACCAGCACTACACCCGCCGCACGAAGGCGAACAAGGCGCTGGTCTGGCTCGACAACGATCCGCTCGCGAAGCGCTA
>CAZDYS010000637.1:0-2664 GCA_964509445.1 uncultured Planctomycetaceae bacterium | reverse complement strand
GCCGCCTCGACGACGCGCGCGGGCTCCGGCCCCCGCAGGCGCCACACGCCGGACTGGTCCAGGCGCGCCAGCCGCCGGTCGTTCATCGGTCGGAACGCGTCGCCGCCCCGGACGGTGGCGCCCGCGAGTCCGATCCCGTCCTCGGCGGAGGCAATCCCCTCCACCTCGAGGAGCGCCCAGTCGCCGGCCGCGACCCCCGCCCGGGTCCCTCCCTCGGCGGCCGCCGTCAGCTCGACCTCCGGCCCGACGAGCACGCGCAGGTTCTCGCTGGCCACGGTCAGCTCGCTGCCCTCGTCCTCGCCCACCACCAGAAGGTAGTTCCCGGGCCGGTGCTGCACGATGTAGGAGATGGCCAGGCGCCGCATGCGCGCGAGGTCCTCGGGGCGCTCGGCCACGAGGTCGGTGCTCTCGGCCGGATCCGCGACCAGGTCGAAGAGCGACTCCCGTGCACCGCGCGCGTCGAGCACGTACTTGAGCGGCCCGTGCACGAGCGCGAGGCCTCGCCGCGAGGTCTCCGTCACGATCGGACGCTCCGGCGCGTCCTCTCCCTCGAGGAGCGGGACCAAGGAGCGCGCGTCCAGCGCGGCGCGCGGCTCGACGCCCGCCAGCTCCAGCAGCGTGGGCATCACGTCGAACCCGCTGACGTTCGCGCGCACGACCCGGCCGGCCTCGAAGGTCCCCCTGGGCGGCTTGACGATCAGGGGGACGTGCACGACCTCGTCGAAGAGCTCCTCGCCCCCGTGCCCGAAGCGTCCGCGTTCCCAGAGCTGCTCGCCGTGGTCCGCGACGAAGGCGATGGTCGCGCGGTCGTAGAGACCCCGCTCGCGCAGCGCGTCGAGGAAGCGGCCGATGCACGCGTCGACGTAGGACACGGCTCCGTCGTAGAGGTCCCCGAACAGCTCCTGCATCTCGGCGTCGTTGCCGCCGGGAACGCCGACCGGCTGCTCGAGCCCGTGCGCCTCGGGGCCGGGACCGAAGGATCGGTCGTAGGGCTCCGGCTGCACGAAGGGCTGGTGCGGGTCGTTGAAGTGCAGGAACAGGAAGCTCGGCCCACCGCGATGCCCGCTCAGCCAGTGCAGGGCGCGCGCGACGTTCTCCTCTCCGCGGATCACGTCCCGCGGGACGTTGAAGGCCTGGTCGAAGCCCTGCTCGTAGTTGCCGTCGAAGAGCGGGACCTTGTAGGCGATCGAGCGCGTGGCCCAGCCCTCGTCCTGGAAGTGCTCGGCCAGCGTCACCAGCTCGTCCGGCAAGGGCGTGGCGGGTCCGTAGGAGGTCACGCCGTGGCGCGACGGGACGAGACCCGTGAAGATCGAGGCGAAGGACGGACAGGTCCAGTTGCAGTTCGAGCGCGCCTGGTCGAAGCGCACGCCGTCGGCCGCCAGCCGATCGAGCGCCGGCGACGTGTCCCGCTCGTAGCCCCAGGCCCCGAGCCGGTCCGCCCGCAGGGTGTCGACCGCGATCAGCACCACCAGCGGGTCGTCCTCACGCGCCGCCGCCTCGACGCGCGGGTTGGCCCACAGCGGGTGCGGATCGCCGCTCTCGGCGACCGTCCGCAGGACCACCGTCACGTCCTGGCCGCCGTAGGCCGACAGGTCGAGGTCGAACTCCTCCCAGCTCCAGCTCGCGAGCTCCGCGGTCCGCACGTTCTCGGTCAACGACACCGGGCCCTCCGCCGCGCGCGTCTCGAGCTCCACCTCGAAGCGTGCGCGGGAGCGTGCGGGAGACTCGCGCGCGAGCCCCGTCGCGAAGCGCAGACGACCGGCTTCCGGGACGCGCAGGGCGAGCCGTAGCTCCGTCCCCGGCGGCGCGTAGAGCGCCTCGCGCCAGTCGTAATTCCACTCGGACGGCTCTCCCTCGCGCACGGCGTCCGGGGACGGCAGCGGCAGCAGCCAGCCGGCCTTGTGCAGCCCGAGCGAGGGGTCCGCGCCGTCCGCCAGGTGCGCTCCCTTCAGGAGCTGCATGCGCTCCGCCTTGCTGGGCCAGACCTGCTCGAGGCGCACGTCGTCGAAGCGCATCGAGCGCAGCACCGCGTTCGGATCGACGCCGACGCGCGGACGCAGCACGACGACCAGCGAGCGCGTCCGCGGCGTGGGATAGAACGAGCTCTGGTGGGTCTGCCAGACGCCGTCCCAGGAGCGCCCGGACTCGAGCGGCAGCCCGTGCACCTTCAGCGCGGCTCCGCGCCCCGCGAGGAAGAAGCTGCGCATGTCGAGTCGGACGTCGTCGATCTCCTGCATCGTCTCGACGACGTAGAGGTCGCAGAAGGGCGTGCCCTCGACCGACACCGAGCGCTCGAAGCGATAGAACGCGTCCGTCTCCGCAGGCAGCACCCAGCCGATCGCGAGCTCGTCCGATGCACGCTCCAGGAACAGGCACGCGCCGTCGTCGGTCTCCTCCACGCCCGCGAAGGCGACCCGCGGCCAGCCCTCGATCTCCCAGTCGAAGGCTTCGAAGTCCTCGTCCAGCAATAGGTCCGTGGCGGGGTCGTCGAGGTCGGCGAGGCTGGCGGCCGCGCCGAGCGCCGCCAGCGGTCCCTCGATCTCGAGGCGGTCGACGTGGTCGATCCACCGCAGGGCGCCGCGCTCGACGACCGGGACGTCCGCCGCCGGCTCGGGAGCCTCGATCGCTGCCGACCCCGGACCGGCTTCGCCCGCGGCCTCCGCT
>CAZDYS010000636.1:0-2668 GCA_964509445.1 uncultured Planctomycetaceae bacterium | reverse complement strand
GTGGAGCGCGTCATCCCGCTGACCGACCCGAACCCGCTGCGCTCGCGCCGCGGGACCTACCGGATCGCGGACCGCGTCCTCGCGTTCCACTTCCGGCCCGTACAGCCGCACCTCTCGCTGATCGAGGCGGGCCGCGGCGCGCGCGTGCTCGAGCAGTTCATCCAGCCGGACTTCGGATTCCTGGCGCAGGAGGCGCGCGCCGACTTCCTGCTCGAGTTCCTGCAGCGCGACGCGGCCGAGGTCCTCGGCACGGAGGTCCTGGAGAGCGCCCCCCACGCCGGGCGCTGCGTGCGCGCGCTCGGGCGGCTGGAGGACGGTCGCTGCGTGGCCGCGATCGACGCGGCCGTGGCGCGGTCGGAGGATCCCGGCGTGCTGGCCGGAGAGCTGGAGGCGCTCCGTCCGGTCTTCCCGGACGGCCTGGTGGGCCTGGAGCTCGCACTCTCGGAGGATTCCGCGAAACCGCTCGCCGTTCGTCGATTAGGGGCGGTGTGATCCACGAAGACGAGATGGCGCTGGACCGACAGTTTCAGGAGTACTTCGAGGCCCTCGAGCGGGCCGGGGGGGAGGACCGCTGCTTCCTCTGCCGCCGCTCGCCGGCCGAGGTGAAGGCGTTCTTCGGCTTCCACGAGGACGGGACGCCGATCGACGCGGACGAGTACGGCATCGAGGACGTGGTGATCGACGCCAAGCTCGACATCATGAGCTACCGCGGCGCCCGCCCGGTGTGCGCCGTCTGCCAGCTCAACTACGACACGATCTTCCTGGGCTCGAACGGGCGCGAGGTGCTGGACCGCGTGATGCACGAGCTCGAGCACGAGAGCGAGAAGCTCTGGTCCCGCAAGCCGCCCCAGTCGGACGAGGTCGCCGCCGAGGACGGGGAAGCCGCGGGCTGAGCCTCAGCGGCGCAAGCGGAGCAGCGCGACCTCCGACCGCACTCCGATGCGGATCGGGAGCGCGGAGACGCCGACCCCGCGGCTGACGAACAGCTGGGTGCCCTCGAACTCGTAGAGGCCCATCTCGTAGCCGTGGCTCGAGTGCGTGATCGGCGCGTGGCCCGCGAGCCGCACCTGGCCGCCGTGGGTGTGCCCCGCCAGGACGAGGTCGACGGCGCCGCGAGGGAGGGAGCGCAGGTAGTCGGGGATGTGGCTGAGGAGCAGCACGGGCTCGTCCGGTCGCGCACCGGCGAGGGCTCGCTCGAGGTCCGGAGTCCCGGTACAGGCGTCGTCGATCCCCGCCAGCCACAGCGAGGCGCCGGCGAGCTCGAGCCGCTCCCCTCCGTTGATCCACAGGCGCACGCCGGCCTCGCGCAGCGTGCGGACGAAGGGCTCCACCCCGGCGTCGAGGTAGAAGCACTCGTGGTTGCCGAGCACCGCGTGGATCCCGAGCGGCGGGTCGAGCGGCTCGAGCAGGGACCCCAGGAGGTCGATGTCCGCGGGTCGCGTCGCGACGAGGTCCCCGCCGAGACAGACCAGGTCGGGCGCGAGGTCACGCACGCGCCGCCCCAGCGCCGCGAGGTCCTCGGCGGTCTGGTAGAAGCCCGCGTGCACGTCGGACAGGAACACGAGTCGCAGCCCGTCCAGCCCCGGCGCCCCGCGCCGCAGCACCACGTCGGTCTCGGTGACCTCGAGCTGGCGCTGCAGCCGCCGGTGCAGCCAGGTCCCCGGCGGGAAGCCCCGCACGGACTCCAGCGCGCCGGTCACCAGCCGACCCACGAAGAGGCGCGCCCGCGCCGATCCGCCGGTCGTGAAGCTGCGGCGGTGCTCGCCGGACTGCGCGGGTTCGTCCAAAGCGAACGCAGCGTAACGAGCGTCTCCTCGGGACTCCCGGATCGGCCGCCGGTCCGGCGCGGTATAACCGGCGCCCGTGAGTACTCCGCCGCGCACGAGGATCGGGACCTGGTTCTCCCGGATCGAGCTCGGAGACCTGGGCTTCGCCGGCAAGTGGGTCGGTCTGTCGACCCTGGTCGGGCTGCTCGGCGGGCTCGCGGCGGTCGGCTTCGAGTGGATCCTCCACGCGCTGCGCGTGAACCTGCTGGAGCGCGTCACCGGGATCGAGGAGGAGGTCCTCGCATTATACTTTATCTTCAAGAACAAAAATGACAACGAACCCGAATCACCAAAGAATGACAGAATATACGTCGGCGTTGAAAATGATCTGTACAGCATGGACAGGAGCCTTGGCAGCGCCCAAACTCCTGGAGCATACTCCTACTCTCTACCAGGAGATTCCATCCAACACAGTGTTTCTCTAGACGGCTCTCAAATGATGATGTCTCCGACCTCACCGACCTCACCATCATCTCCGATAACACCAAGATCGGCAATGTCTCCGTCAAACGGAGACTCGGTTTTCTCTGGAATTGATTCACCAACGGCAAGCCCCGGAAAGGGAGCAAAGTCTCTTCTTTCTGGCTTTACCAATGCAAGTTCATCGACAGTTCAAGCATCAAACAGAAATGGTAAAAAGGTACACTCAACGCCGAAGAATTTGTCCATGGCAGCACATGGTTCGCTCTTTGCCTTTTCAGAGGAGGGCAATTATGATGACGACGAAGACTTGACCCTGAGATTCAGAGACGATAGCCCCAAGGAAAACGACGCCCCGTCATTAACAAAATCTGATGTCAGTGATGGCTCTGATGACGTCCGACGCATAGCTGGGCCCACCC
>CAZDYS010000635.1:0-2678 GCA_964509445.1 uncultured Planctomycetaceae bacterium | reverse complement strand
CCTGTTCGTGAACCACAGCCTGGGGGGTGAGCTGTCCAACCGGCTGCGCGGGTTCTTGCTGCCGGCGGACGCGAAGTAGGCGGGGTTCTTCGAACGGCGGTGGAGAGGGCTTAGGACGCCGACCTGCCGCCCGCGGGAACGGGGACTTTCCCTGCGAGCGCCCACCTGGTCTCCTCGCGCCCGTGAACGGAAACCCCTACCGCCCGGAGATCCTCGGCGCGTTCCTCGCGAGCGCGGTCGTGCTGCCGCTGGAGACCTGGCGGCGCTGGGGGGAGCTCGCGAGCCCGATGGCGCTCGACGACCTCCTCATGTGCGGCTGCGCGATGGTCGTCGCGGTGCAGCTCGCTCGCCGGGACCCGGCGGCTCCCGCGCGGTGGGCCTTCGTGTGCGGAGGCGTCTGGATGCTGATGTGCCTGAGCGTCTGGGGTTCGGTCTACGCGTGGAACGAGGGCGATCCGTCCGGTGCGCCGGTCGGGGCGGTGCTCGCGTTCAAGGGGCTCGGACTGGTCCTCGTGAGCGTCGCGAGCTGGCGAGCGCTGCGTCGCGTGCGCCTCGCCGACCCCTACGAAGGCTGACCTGCGCTCGAGGCCCGCTCCTCGGGACCGAGCGCGCGATCGTGGGCGCGCGCCAGCAGCACCTGCGCGACGATCGCTCCGCACAGCGCGAGGAACATGTCCCACTGCGTGTCCCACACGTCACCCTGGGTTCCGAGGAAGTCCTCCGCCGCCTCGCCCCCCGCGACGGCGGCCCACCACTCGAGCATCTCGTAGAACGCACTGAACGCCAGCGGGACGCAGACGCACAGGAAGAAGAGCCAGCGCCCTGGGCGCAGCGGCGAGGTGCGCAGGAGGATCTCGCGCGTGAGCATCGCGGGCACGAAGCCCTGTGCGAGGTGCCCGATGCGATCGTAGGGGTTGCGCGCGAATCCCAGGAGCTCCTGCAGCCAGTCCCCGAGCGGCACGCGCGCGTAGGTGTAGTGCCCGCCGAGGATCAGGATCAGGCCGTGCACGAACAGCAGGCGCAGGAGCAGCGCGGTGAGCGGGAACCGTCGCCGCGTCACGAGGACGAGCGGAGCGCCGAGCAGGACCGGCGCGACCTCGAGCCACCAGGTCGTCCGGTCGAACGGCTCGATCCCGGAGAGAACCAGAGCGAGGGCCGTGAGGCCCAGCAGCACGAGCGCCTCGGCACGCATCATCGTCGCCATGGCAGAGGATCCTACGCCCTGGCCCCCAGCAGCGGCGTCCGAAGACGCAGGCCGCACCGTTCTGACGCCCGTGCCGCCAGGGGCTCCACACTCCGGCGATCCGAGTGCGAGCCCCGGCGGACCGACCCCTACGCCCCCACCGCTTCCCCGTGCGCCTGCAGCCACGGGACCAGCTGCGCTCCGTCGCGCGCGGCGGCTTCGCCGGCTCCGTCGCCGTAGTAGTACATCGTGACGATCGCGGTCATGTTGTCGTCGATCGGACCGACGCCGATCCAGGCCGTGCCGGGGAACGGCTTCTGCAGGCCGACCATGATCCGGTCGCTGCGGCCGGTGACGACGTCCTCGATCACGCCGGAGAAGGCCGGGACTCCGTCCACGCTACAGTCGACCGTGGCGCCCGTGCGGATCTCCGCGATGCCCAGGGAGGCCGCGAGGCGCCCGAACGCCTCGTCCTTCGTCCCGGGGACCGGGTTCATCGCCTGCACCACGCCGCTCTCTCTCCCGTCGTGCCGCTCGACGTAGTTGCGCAGCACGTGGAAGAACGCCGGCCAGCCGGCCTCGGTGTCGCCGATCTGCGTGTCCCAGGCGTCGTCCTCGGCGAAGAGCGTCTGCACCATGCGCAGCGTGCACTTGCCGCCCTCCTTGGCCTCGATCGTCCACTCGTAGGCGATCTTCGGAGAGTCGGGGCCGAACGCCTTGTCGCCGAGCGTTCCGAGGTGCTTGGGCGGATCCCAGGCGGTGACCTTCGCGATCGGAACGGTCTGGTCACCCATCTTCGCGAGCACGTCGCCCCCCTCGCGCTCCTCCCAGGTGCAGTCCATGCCCATGAACCAGGCCTTGAACCCGGGTCCGGTCGCGATGGCCTTCCAGATGGCCTCGGGGGTCGCCTCGATGTCGACCTCGGTCTCGATGCTGCGCTTGCCGGGGTCGTCCTTGTGGATGCTCATGGTCTCGTCTCGATCGGATGGGCGAGGACGAGCAGGCGATGCACGCGGCCGTCCGACGCCGAAGGGTTGTGGTAACGGGCGACGAGGTTCGTGATCGCCTCGCCGAGTTCCTGGGTGAAGGCCGCACGATCGGCCGGCGTTGCGAACTCCACCTCGCTGTCGAGGGACAGCGTGGCGAGCCGCTTGTCCTGCGCGCGCGCCAGACGCATCAGCCGCCCGACCTCGCGCACCGCGCGCGCCGCGAGGGCGACCAGGTAGCCCGCCGACAGCCGGTCGGCGGTGCGCGCGGGGTCGCTGGCGACCGGGCCGAGGGCCTCCGGCGACACGACGTAGGAGGAGGCCGTGGCCACCAGGCGTCGCTCCGTGATCCCGCCCCACTTGCGCTCCTCGGCCACGCGCGCGAGGCCGCGCTCCTCCAGCGTGCGCAGGTGGTAGTTCACCTTCTGGCGCGGCAGGCCCACGCGCTGGGCGAGCGTCGCGGCGGAGCACGGCTCGGTCAGCTCGGAGAGGATCCGCGCGCGCAGCGG
>CAZDYS010000634.1:0-2682 GCA_964509445.1 uncultured Planctomycetaceae bacterium | reverse complement strand
ACCCACCAGCGGTTCCACAGCGGCTCCAGCTCCTCGTCCGTGATCGGAACGTCGGAGCGCACGAGCTCCTGGGCGAAGTCCAGGAGCTCGTCGGGGTCCGGTGTCGAGCCTCCGGTCGCGCGCGCGAGCTCGGCCAGGCGGTCGCGCTCGGGTCGCAGACGGCGGAACTCCGCGGCCCCGGGATCGTGGATCCAGCCGAGCTCGCTGGTCGCGAACACCTCTCCGTTCGCGTCGCGCGTCGTCACGACCGCACGCTGGAAGCCCGACGGCGTCTCCGGGAGCTCCGCCTCCAGCACGCCCGCTTCGTCGGGGTGGGGCAGCAGCTCGAGCCGGGTCTGCGCGCCGTCGGAGGAGCTCAGCTCCAGGAAGGCGGTGGCGTCGTGCATCGGCTCGAACGCGGCGTCGAGCACGCGCGCCCGCAGCGCGCGCCGACCGCCGGACGCGTCCTCCGTCCGCGTCAGCGTCACGCGCCCCGGAGTGTCGTTCACCAGCCACCGCAGGAGCTGGCGCCAGGCCGTCCCCAGATCGCTCGTGCCCGGATCCTCCCGACGCATGTCCCAGCGCCACAGGTCGCCGACGAGCAGCGCCGCCGAGCGCCCCTTGCCGAAGCGCTGCGTCACGAGCGCGGGCGCGGAGCGTTCGCTCAGCGCGTCCCGCGCCTCGATCAGGCGCACGGCGCCGGGCTTCTCCGCGCCGACGACGTTCAGGGTCCGGAAGGCGGGCATCTCTTCGAGGCGCTCCCGCTCCGCGCCCTCGTCGGAGCGCAGGCGGACCCAGGGCTCCAGCCAGCCCTCGCGCGTCAGCTCGAGCTCGAACGCGTCGGCGCCGCGCGCCGGTGCGCTGTCGTCCAGGTAGATCGGCAGCAGGTCGCCGAGCGGCGTGCGCCGGTAGCCGCCCTTGCCCAGACCCTGTTCTCCTCCGAGCGCCAGGAGACCACCCCCGCGGCGCGCGACGAACTCCTCGATCAACGCAAGCTGGTCGCGGCTGAAGAACGAAGCCTCGACGTCGTCGATCACCAGCGCGTCGTAGGCGAACAGCTCCTCCGCGTCGCGCGGGAAGCCGCGGCGCAGCTCGTCCGCGTCGCGCGTGCCGAGGCGCAGGAGAACCGGCTCGTCGATCTGTTCACCGACGTCCTCGTCCCGGTTGTCGAACCCGTCCCACAGCTGGTTCCGCCGGTCGCTGCCGTCCCGGAACGAGAACCGCGGCTGACGCTTCGCGATGCGCACCAGGCCGACCAGGTCGACCTCCTCGTCCTCCTCCAGCGCGCGCCGCAGGAACTTGAACTCCCAGCTGGGACGTCCGGAGACGTAGAGCACGCGCCGGTCGGGAGCCCCGCGGTCGATCGTCGTCCAGCGAGCGTTGTTCTCCTCGGTCGCCTCCTCCCCGGCCTGCCGGTCGACGAGCTCTGCCGAGACGCGCAGGCCCTGCACGCCCGCACCCGGAATCTCCTCCGAGGTGAGGTCGAACCGCACCTCGGTCGCGCCCTCGGAGTCCAGCTCGACCGAGCGCTTCGCGAGCAGGGCTCCGTGCGCGTCCGACAGGGTGACCAGAGCGAGCTCGCCTCCGATGCCGCTCCCCGCGAGCTCGGCGCGCACCGTCACCGGCGACTCCTCGAACGGCGTCTGGGTCGCGTCGACGCGCGTCACCGCGAGGTCCGGCCTCGGCTCGTCGCCGAGGACCACCGCGTGCACCGGGGGAAGCCGTACGGACCGCAGCGTCTCGAGGTCGTCAGTCGCCAGGCCGTCGGTCACCAGGACGATCCCCGCGACGGGTCGCTCGTTCCACCGCTCGGCGAGACGACGCAGCGAGTGGGCGAGCGACGAGTGCCGTGCCTGGAACGCGAGCTCCGCCGGGAGCTCCAGCGCGCGCAGACCGCTTCCGAACGCGTAGGCGTGCACGTCGAAGTCCTGGCCGGCCCGCACGAGCCAGGGATGTTCCGGGGAGACGAGGGCCTCGGCCTCCTCGGAGCGCGGGGTCGCAGCGTTCCGGTCGCGCACGCGCAGGCTCGCGCTCTCGTCGACCAGCACGAGGAGGTGGTTCGCCCCGGGCCGTGCGCGCTGCTCCGTGACGAGGGGCTCGAGGACGACGAGGCAGAGCAGCAGCACGGCGGCGAGCTTGAGCCCCGCGCACAGGGCGACGGTTCCGCGCGACGCGTCCCGCAGGCGGTAGGCCCACGACACGACGGCCACGAGGCAAGCTCCCGCCGCGACGGCGACGACGAGCCAGTCCGGGGATCCGAGCGTCACCCGTCCTCGCCTCGTGCTTCGCGCGGGGCGCGCCGATCACGGCCCAGGCTCTCGTAGTAGCGCCGCACGTCCTCCTCGAACTCCGGGGGGATCGGGTCGCGGTCGATCGGGACGAGCGCGTCCTCGGAACGACGGCGTCGCAGCTCTTCCTCGACCCGACGTCCCAGCTCGGCCAGCGGCTCCAGGAGCGTGTCCTCGACCAGGTCCCAGTTGGGCTCGCGCGACTGCCTGCGCAGGTCCTCGCGCGTGAAGCGTGCTCGCTCCCGGATGCGAGCGGCCTCCTCGCTGAGGTCCGGGTCGTCGACCAGCTCCTCGACGTCGCGCAGCGCGTCGGACCACTCGCGGAAGGTGGAGCCGGTCAGCGGGCCGGGCTCTCCGCCTCCTTGCGGGCGCCCGCTCTCCGGTCCCGGAGCCGCCGGGCGGCGCGCGTCGGCAC
>CAZDYS010000633.1:0-2685 GCA_964509445.1 uncultured Planctomycetaceae bacterium | reverse complement strand
CCCTCACCCGCGTAGGCGATCGTGAAGCCGACGACGCCGAGCAGCGCGAGGCCCACGACGCTCATGCCCATGACGACGCCCGAGCTGAACGAAACGCCCAGCGCTTCGGCGAGACCCGTACGTGCGGCCTGCGTCGTGCGGACCGCGGCGCGCGTCGCGGTGTGCATGCCGAAGTAGCCGGCGATGGCGGAGGCCGCGGCGCCCGCGACGAACGCGATCGCCGTGTTCATGCCGAGGCCGTCCTCCGCGGAGGAGGCGCCGATCGCGACGGCGACGATGACCACGAACACCGCGAGCCACTTGTACTCGGCCTTGAGGAACGCAGCGGCGCCCTCCTGCACGAGCTTGGAGATGTCCTGCATCTCCTGGGTACCCGCGTCGCGCTTCATGATCCCGCCGTACTTGACGAACGCGAACACGAGGGCCGCGATCGCAGTGCCGACGGATACATAGAGGAAGGTGTTGTCCATGGTCAGGGCTGTCGAAGGGTCGCCGGGTGGTCCGGCGGGTGGCAGGGGCTTCCCGGGGGGAGCCTCCGGGAGGGCCGTCTGAACCCTCCCCGGCGAAGATTTGGCGGAAGAGTCTCCGGGGTGCCCCCGCTCCTGTCAACGGCGGGCAGGCCCTCCGCGGCCGATCCGGGCCGATCGAGCGCGATCGGAGGGAAGAAACCTCCCGAAGCCCCGCCGGAGACCGCAGGCGCGCCCGGCACGAGGGGAGTCGCGTTTCCCGGTCCGCGGGTGCAACCGACGCGCTCCCCGTCCGTCCTCCCCGTGGCGGGTGGGGGGTCGGGATGGAAGGCGGCTCAGGCGGACGCGTCGCCGCCGGTCTCCGCCCCGTCCTGGTCCGCCGCCTCGCGAGCCGCCTGCTCGCGGAGCAGGGCCGTGCGCGCGCGCTGCCGCCGCGAGCGCACGAACAGGATCAGCACGAGGCTCAGCGCGACGAACGCGAACAGCATGTGCAGGTCCTGCATGTGCTCCTCGAGCTCGTCGACCTTGTTCCCGAACAGCTTGCCCAGGTAGATCGAGATCGGGACCGAGAGCGCGATCCCCATCAGGTCGAGGACCACGAAGCGCACGTAGGTCATGCCCATCGTCCCCGCCAGGAAGTACCCCGGGATGCGCACGCCGGCGAAGAAGCGGGCCGCGAAGGTTGCCCAGTTCCCGTGCTCCTCGAAGCGGCGGCGCAGCTTCGCGAAGCGCTCCGGGTGCAGGATCCGCGCGACCCACCGGATCTCGAGCGCGCTCATGCCGTAGCGCCGGCCGAGCCAGTAGGGGATCGAGTCGCCCAGGAGGATGGCCGTGGAGCAGACCAGCACGATGGGCAGGAACTCGACCTCGCCGCGGTGGTAGAGGATCCCCGAGCCGATCAGGGTGACCTCCTCCGGCAGCGGCAGGCCGACGCCGCACAGGAGCAGGACGACGAAGGGCGCCAGGTAGCTGAACTCCCCGAAGATCTCGTTCAGGAAGCTAGTTTGCTCGATCCACCCCATGGATAATCCGCCCTTGCGGAGCCCGGAGTATAGGGGCCGTCATGGCGGACGCATTTGCGAGTCGGGGTGAATCCGGCCCCCCGAGGCGTGTACTTCGCGCCACTCCCCGCCAAGGCGAGCTCACCATCGAGCGCCGGTTTCCCGGGGAGTCGTGACATGCAAGAGTTCTGGGACTCGATCGTCGGCTGGGGGAAGGACCACCTGACCGACTTCACGATCACCAAGATGTACATCGCCTGCGCCGTCGCGGGCGGGACCGTCCTGATCGGTCAGACCGGCCTGAACCTGTTCGGGCTCGGCGGGGACGCGGACGTCGACCCCGACGTGGACGTCGACGACATCGACGGGGGCGACTCGCTCAGCTTCCTGTCGGTGCGCGCCCTCGCGGGCTTCCTGACCTTCTTCGGGCTCGTGGGCTGGAGCGGCACCGGACAGGGCTGGGGGACTGGCCTGACGGCTCTCGCCGCCTTCGCCGCGGGGTCCTCGGTGATGGTCTTCGTGGCGGTGATGATGCGCATGTTCAAGCGCATGTCGTCCTCCGGGACCGTGCGCCCGGACAAGGCCGTCGGCAAGACCGCCCAGGTCTACCTGCGGGTGCCGAAGGAGAACTCCGGCAAGGGCAAGATCACCGTGCGCCTGCAGGACCGCAGCATGGAATTCGAAGCGATCACGAAAGGCCCCGAGCTCCCTTCCGGGAGCGAGTGCCGCATCGTCGCGATGATCTCGGACAGCACGTTCGAGGTCGCCGCATTGGACTGAGGAGAACTCGATGCCCCACACAATGACTCTCGCCCAGCTGCCCAGCGAACTCGGGACGATCCTGATCCCGGTCGCGCTCGCACTGGTCGTCTTCTCGATACTCATCGCGGTCTCGCGCCGCTACAAGCGCTGCCCGTCGAACCGCATCCTGGTCATCTACGGAAAGACCAAGGCCGAGCGCGCCGCGCGTCCCATCCACGGTGGAGGCGCGTTCGTCATCCCGCTGATCCAGGACTTCGAGTTCCTGTCGCTCGATCCGATGCAGATCGAGATCCCGCTGGAGGGCGCACTCTCGCTCGAGAACATCCGCGTCTCCGTTCCCAGCGTGTTCACGGTCGCCGTCGGCACCGAGACGGAGATCATGACGAACGCGGCGGTCCGTCTGCTCGGGCTCTCGACGCAAGAGATCATGAAGCAGGCCGAGGACATCATCTTCG
>CAZDYS010000632.1:0-2691 GCA_964509445.1 uncultured Planctomycetaceae bacterium | reverse complement strand
AGCGTTCTCATGGTGCCGTCCCAGTCTGCCGAGTCCCGCGGCCCGCGCAAAGGCCGGCCCGCGCCCCTAGAGACCCGGGACCCGGTCCGCCGAGCTGAGTCCGCCCAGGGCCCGGTAGGCGCGCGCCCAGAACGCGGCGCGCGTGACGCCCGCGAAGCCGTACAGGAGGAACAGCACGACCGGGCCGAGCCAGGCGACCGGATGGGTGAGCGTGCGGATCGCGACCTCGAGGCCGAACACGGCGATCGACAGCACGAAGTCGACCAGCGTGGCGCGCAGCACGCTCATCGGAGCGTTGCGCGCGAGGCGCCAGGCGTGGGTCAGCGCCGAGGAGACGCCGCGCTCGTTGTGCGCGAGGCTGTGCAGCGCCAGCTGGTTCACGACCATCAGCACGACCGCGTACATCAGGAGCACCAGGAGCGGCGGAACCAGGAGCCCGGTCAACAGGGGCGACGCCTCCTCGAGTCCGGCGGCGCGCACGACCACGACCACCGGCCCGATCAGCACGAGTCCCGCTCCGAGGATGAGCCCGACCAGCATCGCCCACAGTCCGAGCCCGGTCAGGCCGAGGCCGCGACCGGCGCGCCAGGCGCTCCGCAGCGGGAGGCTGCGCCGGCCCAGGTCGGACTCCTCGGCGAGCCCCTGGGCGACCACGTAGGCCGGCCGTTCGCCGCTCGTCTCCCACAGCTTCGGGTCGCTGATCTTCGCGAGGCCCACGACCAGGCGCGCGAAGACCAGGAACACCGGCAGGAACACCAGGAGCACCAGGAGCGAGGCGCCGAAGCCGTCCGGCAGGAGCTCCGTCAGGTAGCGCGTCGCGAACAGCTGCAGGAGCAGCCGCGGGTCGCCGGTCGTCGGGAGGTCGACGCCGGTGTAGTTCTCCGCCAGCCCCAGCAGGCCGTCGAACAGCGCGATGTTCAGGTAGACGGCGGGGTAGCAGGCGCCCGCGATCCAGATCCACCCCGGCGCCCCGGCCCGCCGCGCGGCGTCGGCCAGCGCGTCGACGGCCCGCGACAGCGACCAGCGGTCGGACGGGCTCCCGAGGAGAGAGGTGGACGCCATGGGGCACACTGCGCGCGTTCCTCGCGCGGATTTCAAGCCCGTGCGACGGCCCGCGCCCTCAGCCGCCGCGGCAGATGCGCTCGACCTCGTCCGGATCGGTGGGGAGCGCAGCGGTCAGGACCTCGGGGGCGCCGTCGGTGACCAGCACGTCGTCCTCGATCCGGATCCCGATGCCGCGCCAGCGCTCCTCGACGGTCTCGTCGTCCGGCGCGACGTACAGGCCGGGCTCGACCGTCTGGACCATGCCCGGCGCGAGCGGCCGCGGCGTGGAGCCGTCGAAGTAGGCGCCACAGTCGTGCACGTCGAGTCCCAGCCAGTGTCCGGTCTTGTGCATGAAGAAGCGGCGGTAGGCCTGCTCCTCCTTCACCGACTGCGCGTCTCCGTCGACGAGGCCGAGCTCGAGCAGTCCGTCGACGAGCACGTCCAGCGCGGCCTCGTGCACGTCCTGGGCGGTGCGTCCGGGCAGGGACGCCGCGATGCCCGCGCGCTCGGCCGCCAGGACCACCTCGTAGAGCGCGCGCTGCTCCTTCGTGAACGTGCCGTCCACGGGGAAGGTGCGCGTGACGTCCGAGGCGTAGTAGTTCCACTCCGCGCCCGCGTCGACGAGACACAGGTCGCCGGCGCGGAGCTCCTGGTCGTTCGTGACGTAGTGCAGGATGCACGCGTTCGCACCGCCGGCGACGATGTTGGAGTAGGCGGCTCCGGTTCCGCCGCGGCGGCGGAACGTGTACTCGAGCAGCGCGTCGAGCTCGGCCTCGTTCTTGCCCGGCGCGGCCTCGCGCATCACGGCCAGGTGCGCCTCGACCGTGATCGCGGCCGCCTTGCGCATGCAGTCGAGCTCTTCCGGCGTCTTGAACAGGCGCAGCTCGTGCAGCGTGGCGCTCGGGTCCGCCCACTCGCTCGGCGACGGACGCCCGCGCTTCGTCATCGTGCGCAGCTCCTCGAGCACGTGCAGCATCTCCTGGTCGCGCTCCGGGTCGACGCCGGTCTCGTAGACCAGCTTGCGGTGGCCGGACAGGAGCTCCGGCAGGTCGGCCCACAGGTCCTCGATCGGGCGCGCCTCGTCGACCGCCAGCGTGTCCGCCGCCGCGTCGACGCCGAGGCGCCGACCGGTCCACACCTCCTGGGCCGGGTCCTTGTCCTGCAGGAAGAGCACGCTCTGTCCCTCGTCGCGGCCCGGCGCGAGCACGAGCACCGCGTTGGGCTCGCGGAAGCCGGTCAGGTACAGGAAGTCCGAGTGCGGACGGTAGCGGTACTCGCTGTCGCCGTTGCGCAGCGGAGCGTGTCCGGTGGCGACGACGGCCGCGGCGTCTTGTTCGGCGAGGAGCGCGAGGAAGCGCTCGCGGTGCTCGGCGTGCATCCGGAGCTCGGCGGGCATGGGCATGGTGGGGCGGGGGCGGGAGGGAGAGGCGCGGGGGGGGCGGGGGGGGCGGCGGGGGGGGGGCGGGCGGGGGCGGGGGGGGGGGGGGGGGGGGGGGAGAGGGAGGCCGGGGCGGCAGCGCCTAGGGCAGCGCCAGCGCGGCGGCCTCGAGGCGCGAGAAGAGGTCGCGGAGCTTGGCCGCGAGCTCGTCCTCGTCGCGGAGCTGGATGGTCGTGGTGTCGGTCGGGGCCTCGGCCGCGGAGGCGATC
>CAZDYS010000631.1:0-2696 GCA_964509445.1 uncultured Planctomycetaceae bacterium | reverse complement strand
GCCCTCCGCTCCGCCGGCACCGACCAACGTGTGGAGCTCGTCGATGAAGAGGACGACGTCCCCCGCACCTTCCGCGATCTCCTCGAGCACCGCCTTCAGCCGCTCCTCGAACTCGCCGCGGAACTTGGCTCCGGCCAGCAGGGCGCCCAGGTCGAGGGCCATGATGCGCTTGCCCTCGAGTCCCGCCGGGACGTCCCCGGCGACGATGCGGTTGGCGAGTCCCTCGGCGATGGCCGTCTTGCCCACGCCGGGATCGCCGATCAGGACGGGGTTGTTCTTGCGCCGGCGCGAGAGCACCTGCATCACGCGTCGGATCTCCTCGTCGCGCCCGATGACGGGATCGAGCTTGCCCGCGCGTGCGTCCTCCGTGAGGTCGCGGGCGTACTTGGCGAGCGCGTCGAAGGTGTTCTCGGGCTCCGGCGACTGCACGCGGCGCGCGCCGCGCGTCTCCTCCAGCGCCGCTTCCAGGCGGTCCGCGGTCCAGCCGCGGCTCGTGAACAGCTCGCTGACCCCGGCGCCGCCACGGGCTGCGAGGGAGAGCAGCACGTGCTCCGTGGACACGAACGCGTCCCCGAGCCGCTTGGCGCGCGCCGCGGCGTCTTGCAGCACCTGCGCGAGGTCGCTGCCGACGACCGTCTCGCCCCCGCTCTGACGCGGGAACTTCTCGACGAGTCGCGCGATCTCGGCCTGCAGGACGCGCACGTCCGCTTCGAGTCGACTCAGCACGGCGGCCAGGAGCCCCTCGGGCTCGGCCAGCAGCGACTGGGCCAGGTGGGCGGAGGTCACCTCGGGATGCTGGAGCTCGGTGGCGGCGAGCTGGGCGTTCTGGAGGGCCTCGGTCGTCTTGGTGGTGAAGTTGTGTTGCATGAGTCGTGTTGCTCCTGCGGCAAGGAAAGCAACCGGTGTGCCCAGCGAGAATCGGCCTTCTCGATGCCGAGAAGCGCGATTGGGGAGGGGAGCGGGGGGGCGTGGGGCGCCACAATGGCATGGGGTGTCATTGTGGCGTGTCCCGCCTCTGGCGGTCGGCCGGTAGGCTGCGCGCCCCCCGCCCCTCCGAGGCATCCCCCATGAAACGTCTCTGCCCGCTGCTCTTCCTCTTGCCGCTGCCCTCCGGCGCGGCGCTGCTCCCCGTTTCCCCGCCTCCGGTCCACGCCTCTGTCGTGGTCGAGGACCTGGCCGCCCTCCAGAAGGAGTACGCCCAGGCCGTGCGCAAGCACGAGCAGGCCCTCAAGAGCGCTCCGGATCGCGACGCGCGGCGTGCGCTGCGCAAGAACCCGCCGGCCAAGGCGTTCTGGTCGCGCTTCCTCGCCACGTCCGAGTCCGAGCCCCAGGCGATCGTCTGGCTGCTCGTGAACGCCGGGGACGCAGGCCTCGGAATCCAGGAGCTGGACGACACGAAGCTCGCGCTCTACCACCGCGCGCTGACGAACCATGCGGCGGCCGACTGGATCGGCGGCGTCCTGGACCGCATGCCGAGAGACCGTCGCGCGCTCGGGGCCAAGCTGCACGAGTACTGCGGGCTCGTGCTCGAGCAGAACGCCTCCGCCGACCTGAAGGCGCAGGCGCTCTACACGCGCTACGCCGTGCTGGCGCGCTCGAAGGCGGAAGGGGACGCGGAGCTCGCCGAGAAGCTGCTCGTCCAGCTGCGGGACTCCTACGGCGACGCGGCGTTCGTCCAGAAGGACGAGGTCTACCGCAGGCTTTTCCTCTCCGCCGGCAACCTCGCGCCGGACTTCGACGGGCGCACGATCGACGGCCACGAATTCAAGCTGTCGGACTACCGCGGCAAGATCGTCCTGATCGACTTCTACGGCTTCTGGTGAAGCCCCTGCAGGTCGGCCATGCCGCACCTGCGCGAGCTCGTGAAGCTCTACGAAGACAAGCCCTTCGCGCTCATCGGCGTGAACACCGGCGACCAGCCGGAGGCGTTCCACAAGGGCGTCGAGAAGTTCAAGGTCTCCTGGATCACCGCCTACCAGGGGCAAGCGACGCCGATCGCGGACATGTACCGCGTGCGCGGTTACCCGACCTACATCCTGCTCGACGAGAACGGGCGCATCGTCCTCACCGGGGGCTCGTCCGCCGCGCTGGACGCGCCGATCGCCGAGCTGGTCGCCAGGCTCGATAAGAGCGGGGCCGAGTAGCCTTGGCCGAGGGAATCGCCGAGATCCAGCTCGCCCATCCGCCGGCCGCGGTCTGGGCGATCCTGGTCGACTTCGCCCGGGCTCCCGAGTGGGTCCCCGGCCTGCTCGCGACCCGGCCGCTGGACGACGGCCCGACGGCTGTCGGGCGCCGCTTCTGGCAGCACCTGTCCATGCAGGGCCGCGAAGCGGAGGCGGAGGTGGCGATCACCGCGTTCGAACCGGAGCGCGTCCTCGCGCACGAGGGATCGGCCGGCCCGATCGACCTCGGCGCGCGCTTCGAGCTGGAGCCCGACGGCGACGGCACGCGCCTCACGCAGCACTGGGAGCTCCGCCTGGGCGGGATCCTGAAGATGATGGAGCCGATGGTGGTCGGCCTCGCGCGCCAGAACGCCGACCAGGCGCTGCAGAACCTGGCCGAGCTGCTCGAGCGAGAGCGGAGTTGAGCGACCGGAGCGCAACCCGCCGCTCTCCCGACCGGTCTGAGGGTGGAGGCGGGGGCGGTGGGTCCCGCGCGGAGCGCCGGGTCCTCGCCGCGGTCCTCCGGCCCTGGCT
>CAZDYS010000630.1:0-2711 GCA_964509445.1 uncultured Planctomycetaceae bacterium | reverse complement strand
CACCTACGGCGGCATGGGCCGCCACGGCGGCGGCGCGTTCTCCGGCAAGGACCCGAGCAAGGTCGATCGCTCGGCCGCCTACGCGGCGCGCTGGGTCGCGAAGAACGTGGTCGCCGCGGGGCTCGCGAAGCGCTGCGAGGTGCAGGTCTCCTACGCCATCGGCGTCGCGCGCCCGACCTCGGTCCACGTGAACACCTTCGGCACCGGCACCGTGCCGGACGGCGCGCTCTCGGACGCGATCGACCAGGTGTTCGACCTGCGCCCGGCCAAGATCATCGAGGCGCTCGACCTCCTGCGCCCGATCTACGGCGCGACGGCCTACCACGGCCACTTCGGCCGGGACGGCTTCCCCTGGGAGGAGGCGTCCAAGGTCGCCGAGCTCCAGGCCGCCGTCGGCGCCCCGGCGGGCGCCTGAGCCCGGGACTCGACTCCGACGGGGGTCCCGGAGCGGTCTTTCGAGGCCGTTCCGTGACCCCCCGCCGGTCCTGGGTTAGAACGAACGTGCGCTCGGCGGAGCGCCGCCGACCCCTCCCGACCGATCCTCCGAGGACTCCATGCGTCTCGCCCGACTCTCCTCTGCCGCGCGCCGCGGCTTCACGCTGATCGAGCTCCTGGCCGTGATCCTGATCATCTCGATCCTGGCCGTCGCGCTCGTGCCGATGGTGACCGACGCGGTCGACTCGGCGAAGGTCAGCGCGTGTCAGAAGAACCTGACGAACATCCACGGCGGGATCCTGATCCACCAGACGAAGTTCAAGCGCCTGCCCTCGGGCTCCGGCGTGCGCTTCTTCACGGACCTCTACACGAAGAAGGCGCTGGAGAACTCGAAGAAGAACGCGGAGATCATGACCTGCCCGGCGGTCGACCTCGGCGCGCTCACGATCGGGGAGCTGCCCTGGGAAGAGTGGTGGAGCGACACGGAGTCCATCGGCGGCGACTACACCGCTTACGCCGGCCGGGACACAAAGCGCCACAAGCTGCGCAAGCTCACGGGGACCGAGCCCTTGATCGCCGACGACAATGACGGCGCGATGAACCACGCGACGACGACGAACGTGCTCTACGGAGACGGTTCGGTGCAGAGCCTCGAGCTCACCAATCTCGTCGCGGACGGCAGCCTGATGGAGGACGAGATCCTCCTGGTCGGTCCCGACTCGCCGGTCGAGGACCTGCGCAAGCTCTCGCTCGACTGAGCCGCAGCGGAAAGAGCTTCCCGGTCGGACCTCCGGGGTCGCGAGAACGCCCGGGGTCGCGCCTCCGGTGGAACGCGGGCGCTCCACCGGATAGGGTCCCGGCGCCGATAGAGCGTCGTCCATGAGTCCCTCCGCCTTCCTGCGCGCCCTGCGTCCGCACCAGTGGACGAAGAACGTCTTCGTGCTCGCGGCCCTGGCGTTCGCCGCCGGGGAGAAGGGGGAGGCGTTCTCGACCGAGGCCGCCGTCGCGACGCTGCTCGCGTTCCTCGCGTTCTGCCTCACGTCGAGCGCGGTGTACCTGCTCAACGACCTGGTCGACGTCGAGAAGGACCGGCTGCACCCGAAGAAGAAGCACCGGCCGATCGCCTCCGGCGCGCTCTCCATCCCGGCGGCCCGGCTCGGCATGGTGCTGGTCGGTGTGGGCGGGCTCGCGCTCGGCTGGGCCGCGGCGCCGGGCGGCGGCGTGGCGGGCGTGCTCGTGCTCTACGCGACCCTGAACCTCGCCTACTCGTTCCGGCTCAAGCACGTCGTGCTCGTGGACGCGTTCTGCATCGCGACCGGGTTCCTGTTCCGCGTGGAGGCGGGCGGGCGCGCGGCCGGCGTCGAGATCTCCCACTGGGCCTACCTGTGCATGCTGTTCCTCGCGCTGTTCCTCGCGCTGAACAAGCGGCGCGCGGAGGTCATGCAGCTCGGGGAGGGCGTCGCCACGACGCGCCAGAGCCTGCGCGAGTACTCGATCGCGTTCGTCGACCAGCTGGTGGGGGTGCTCGCCGCCTGCACGATCGTCTGCTACACGATGTACACGGTCGACGCGGACACGGTCGCGAAGTTCGGCGGGACCGACCTGGTCTGGACGGTCCCCTGCGTGGTCTTCGGCATCGGGCGCTACATGGTGCTCGTGCACTCCGGCAAGGGCGGCGACAGTCCGGCGCGGGTGCTGCTCGGGGGCGACGGGTGGTTCCTCGGGAACGTGCTCCTCTGGGCCGCCCTCGCGGCCTGGGGCATCTTCTCCTGAGCGGTCCAGGGCCCGGGGAGGCGCGCGGCGCTTGACCGTTCGAAGGACGGCTCCGTAGGCTCCTCGGCTCCTCCGTCCCGTTGGACCCCCTCGAGAGACCCCATCCCGTGACCCTCGCCAAGCGCACCTCCCGCCTCGGGACCGAGTCCGCGTTCGAGATCCTCGCACGCGCCAAGGCCCTCGAGGCCCAGGGCAAGGACATCATCAACCTCGGCATCGGCGCGCCGGACTTCCGCACGCCCGACAACATCGTCGAGGCCGGCGCCAAGGCGCTGCGCGACGGCTACCACTTCTACACGCCGGCCAAGGGACTGCCGGAGGTGCGTCAGGCGGTCGCGGACGACGTGCAGCGCCACCGTGGCGCGACGATCGACCCCGAGTGCGTGATGATCGTGCCCGGCGGCAAGCCGACGATGTTCTTCGCGCTCGGGCACCTGGCGGCGGAGGGCACCGAGGTGCTCTACCCGAACCCGGGCCTCCCGATCTACGAGTCGATGCTCGAC
>CAZDYS010000629.1:0-2715 GCA_964509445.1 uncultured Planctomycetaceae bacterium | reverse complement strand
CACCGAGCTCGTCGAGGTTCGCGGCAAGGCCAAGGAGATCGGCGCCCGCGACGGCGTGAAGGTCACCTACATGCCGTTCATCATGAAGGCCTGCGCGAGCGCGCTGTTCCGCTTCCCGGAGCTCAACAGCCAGCTCGACGAGTCGACGCAAGAGGTCGTCACGTACCACTTCGTGAACCTCGGCATCGCGACCGACACCGAGCAGGGCCTGATCGTGCCGGTGATCGACGACGTGCAGTCCAAGGGCATGCTGCAGCTGGCCTCCGAGCTGCAGGAGCTCGCTGCGCGGACCCGCGAAGGGAAGGTCAAGCCGGACGAGCTCTCGGGCGGCACCTTCACCATCACGAACGCCGGCAACATCGGCGGCATCCTGGCCACGCCGATCATCAACTTCCCCGAGGTCGGCATCCTCGGCGTGCACCGGATCGTCAAGCGGCCGGGCATCGTCGAGACCCCCGAGGGAGACGAGTTCGCGGTGCGGCACTACATGAACCTGTCGATCAGCGTCGACCACCGCCTCGTGGACGGGGCGTCGGCCGCGCGCTTCCTGGTCTACATGAAGGAGCTGCTCGAGAGCCCGGGCCTCCTCGCGCTCTAGGCGAGCAACTCCCATGAGCGTCGTGGAGCGAAGCCAAGAGATCGTCTCGCAGTTCGTGTCTCCCGCCGGGGAGCTCGAGTACGGCGACGCGAAGCGCTGGAGCGACGACTGGCTGCGCGAGATGCACGAGCATCTCGTGCGGGTCCGGGTCGTCGACGAGCGCATGCTGAAGCTCCAGCGAGCCGGTCGCATCGGCTTCGTGGGCTCGATGCTCGGGCAAGAGGCCGCGATGATCGGCACCGGTGCAGCGCTGACCCCGAAGGACTGGATGTGGTCCGGTCTGCGCGAGGGCGGCGCGGCTCTGATGCGCGGACTGCCGCTCGACGAGTACGTCGCCCAGATGTACTGCAACTCGAACGACACCGCAAAGGGCCGCCAGATGTGCAACCACTTCCAGCACAAGGGCTCGAACTACCCTTCCTGGTCGTCGGTGATCGGCACGCAGATCGCGCACGGCGTGGGGGCGGCCTACTCGGCGAAGCGACGCGGTTCCGACGAGGTCCACGGCATCTACTTCGGCGACGGAGCGACCAGCAGCAACCCGTTCCACAGCGCGATGAACATGGCGGCCACCTGGAAGGTGCCCGCGGTGTTCGTCTGCGTGAACAACGGCTGGGCGATCTCGGTGCCGTGCTCCGCGCAGTCCGCGCAGACCGACTACGCGAAGAAGGCGAGCGCCTACGGCATGCCGGGCTACACGGTCGACGGGAACGACCTCCTGGCCTGCTTCGAGGCGATGCGCGAGCTCGTCGAGCGCGCGCGCGAGGGGACGGGCCCCAGCCTGCTGGTGCTCAACACCTACCGCCTCATGGGCCACTCGAGCTCCGACGACCCGACCAAGTACCGGGACCAGGCCGAGGTGGACCAGTGGGAGGCGCGCGATCCGATCAAGCGCTTCAACGCCTACCTCGAGTCGCGCGGCGTGCTCGCCGCGGGCGAGGCCGCCGAGATCCAGCAGCGCTTGGTCGAGGAGGTCGATCGGGTGATCCACGAGCAGGAGGCGGCCGATCCGATGCCGCTCAAGTCGCTCGTGGAGGACGTCTACGAGAACGTCCCGCACCACCTCCGCCGTCAGTACAACGACTTCCATCGCATCGCCGAGCGCCTCGGCGACGCACAACCGGGTGACGGAGCGTTCCCGCTCTAGTCACGACTCCTCGTCAGGAACCCAACGGACCCAAGATCCATGAGCGCTTCTCGCAACGTCGTCGTCATCGGTGCCGGCCCCGCCGGCTACGTCTGCGCCATTCGCCTCGCGCAGCTCGGCCAGAAGGTGACGGTCGTCGAAAAGGAAGAGCTGGGCGGAACGTGCCTCAACGTCGGCTGCATCCCCTCGAAGGCGATGATCGCGGCCGGAGCGCTGATGGAGAAGATCCGTCACGCCACCGCCATGGGGATCTCCGTCAAGGACATGTCCCTCGACCTCGAGACGCTCGTCAACTGGAAGGGCAGCATCGTCAAGCGCCTGACCGGGGGCGTCGGGGGTCTGCTGAAGAACCACAAGGTCACCCACGTGGTCGGCAAGGCGCGGATCACCAGCAAGAACTCGGTGCAGGTCCTGACCTCGGACGGCGAACAGACCCTGCAGTGCGACGACATCGTGATCGCGACCGGATCGGTCCCCAGCTCGGTCCCCGGCTTCGACTTCGACGGGAAGTACGTCTGGTCGTCGACGGAGGCGCTTGCGCCGGACCGCGTTCCTCAGCACCTGGTGGTCATCGGCGGCGGCTACATCGGCCTCGAGCTGGGCATCCTGTACCGGCACCTGGGCAGTGAGGTCACCGTCGTCGAGTTCACCGAGGGCGCGCTGCCCGGCCAGGATCGCGACTGCGTCAAGGTCATCGAGCGCTCGCTGAAGAAGCAGAAGATCAAGCTGCTCACGAAGACGGGCGCGAAGAGCTACGAGACCAAGGGCGACAAGACGATCGTCCACGTCGAGTCGCGCGACGGGAAAAAGGACTCGATCGAGTGCGACCAGGTCCTGTGCACCGTCGGCCGTCGTCCCTACAGCGACGAGCTCGGCCTCGACTCGGTCGGTCTCAAGCCCGACGAGCGCGGGTTCCTCGCCGTCGACAAGCAGATGCGCACGTCCGTGCCGAACATCTACGCCATCGGAG
>CAZDYS010000628.1:0-2733 GCA_964509445.1 uncultured Planctomycetaceae bacterium | reverse complement strand
CCGACCTGGTACGCGTGCCCCTGGGCGACCAGGTCCGCGAGGAGCGCGAGCATCTCGGGGATGTGGTCCGTGGCGCGCGGGTACAGCATCGGCGGCCGCACGCCGAGCTCCTTCACGTCCGCGAGGAACTGGTCCGCGTAGCGGTTCGCGATCTCGAGCGGGTCGATGCGCTCCTTGCGCGCGGCCGCGTCGAGCTTGTCCTCGCCCTCGTCCGCGTCGCCCTGGATGTGTCCGACGTCGGTGATGTTCATCACCTGCTGCACCTCGAAGCCCTCGTGCTCCAGCCAGCGGCGCAGCACGTCGGCGAACAGGAACGAGCGCAGGTTCCCGATGTGCGCGCGGCTGTAGACCGTCGGGCCGCAGTTGTACATGCGCACCACTCCCGGCGTCCGGGGCTCGAAGGGCTCCTTGGAGCGCGAGTAGCTGTTGTAGACCTGGAGGCTCATGCGGGGCGAGGCCGGAGAAACGCGGGAGAGAAGCGGCGCTCGGAGTAGTCCCGTACCGCTCGGGCGGGAATCATAGAGGATTCCATGGTGACCCAGGAGCCTCGCCTCGAACGCCTCCGCCCGCTCGGCGAGGGCGCGACCGGACGCGTCGAGCTCGCGCGGCTGCTCGAGGACTTCGGGCCTCTCGCGGCCGGGCGCGAGGTCGCCGTGAAGACACTGCTCCGTCCGGACGACGACGAGGCGCGCGAGGCCTTCCGGGCCGAGGCGGCGGCGGGCGCGCAGTGCAGCGATCCCTCGCTCGCGAGCGTGCTCTTCGCCGGCGAGGACGAACGCGGGCACCCCTACCTGCTCCTGCCCTACGTTCCCGGGCGCACGCTGCGCGAGGCGCTCGCGGACGGACCCCTGCCGGAGCCCCTGGTCCGCAGCATCGGGAAGCAGCTCTTCGGTGCGCTCGCGGCGCTCCACGCCAGCGGGCTGGTGCACGGCGACGTCAAGCCCGAGAACGTGCGCCTGGACGACGACGGCCGCGCCGTGCTGCTCGACCTCGGGTTCGCGCGCGAGCGCGGCCAGGCGGATCCCAGGGCGCGCGGGAGCCTGCCCTACGTCGCGCCGGAGACCGTGCGCGGCGGGCGACCGGACGCGGAGGCCGACGTCTTCGCCCTGGGCGTCGTGCTGTTCGAGCTCGCCACCGGCGTGCACCCGTTCGGGAGCCAGGCGCCGGCCGCCCGGGAGACCTCCCGCGCGAACCTGTTCCACCCGAGCGCCGGTCTGGGTTCGACCAGCGGCGCGCTGTTCCGCAAGTCGCTCGAGGAGCCCGACGCGGACCGGCTCGTCGCGGCCATCGCCGAGGCGCGCTTCGTGCCTCCCTCCCACCTCGTGCTGACCCTCACGCCGTTCCTCGACCACCTGCTGGAGGAGTCCCTGGCGCGCGACCCGCGGGCCAGGCCCGACGCCGAACAGCTGCGCACGCGCCTCGTCGAGGGCGAGGGCGGGAGCTGGTGGCGCTCGCGCGTGCACCTCGCGCACGAGGTCGCACCGACCCTGCGCCCGGCAAGACACCTCTCGCGCATGGTCGGGCGAACCCAGGAGCTCGCTCGTCTGGCCGGCGCGCTCGAGGAGGTGCGCGCGGGCGCGACCCGCGTGGTCTGGATCGGCGGGAGCGAGGGCAGCGGCAAGTGGCGGCTGGTCACCGAGTTCGCCGCGCGCGCGCGCACGAGCGAGGAGCCGCCGCTGTACCTCTACGCCCGCTGGAACGAGGTCGCCGAGTCGCTGCCCGCCGGCGCGGCGCTGGTCCTGCTCTACCGCTGGCTGCGGCTGCCCCTGGGGGCCGTCCCGAAGGAGGCCGAGCGCGCGGCGCTCGAGGAGCTCGTCGGACCGCGGACCCAGGAGACGCTGGTCTCCGCGCTCGAACAGAAGGTGGATCCCGGTCTCGCCCGGGAGTCCGTGCCCGAGGCGCTGGTCTCCTGGGTCGAGGCGCTCGCGCGCGACCGGCCGGTGATCGTGTTCCTGGACGACCTGCAGCGCGCGGGCTCGGTCACGCGCGAGGCGCTGTACGCCCTGCTCAGCGGACTCGCGAGCCTCGACGGCGGACGCGTGCTCCTGCTCTTCGGCGTCCGCGAGGACTCGCCGCGCTCCACGCCCTCCCTGCGGCGTCTGCGCGGGCGCGCGACCCGGCTCGCGGAGATGCGCGCGGAGTTCGGCAACGAGGAGCTCTTCCTCGGAGCGCTCACGCGCGGCGACCTGCGGGAGTGGGTCGACGGCGTGTTCGCGCGCTCCGTCCCGCGCGGCCGTCTGACGGAGGTCCTGTGGCGTCGCAGCCGCGGCAACCCGGGGCTGGCGACGGAGATCCTGCGCGACCTCGTCGCGCACGGGCACGCGATCCCGGAGGGGGAGGAGGACGCGCCGGGAACGAAGCTGCGCCTGACGATCACGCCGGACGAGCTGCCCGTGCCGCGGTCGCTCGACCGCATCATCGCGGAGCGCATCGAGGAGCTCGAGGACGCCGATCGCAGCTGGCTCGAGCGCCTGTCGGTCGTCGGCGGTCGCTTCCCGGCGGAGTTCCTGGAGCGCGCGTTCCCCGACGCCAGGCGCTCCGAGATCGACGAGGCGCTGGCCCGGCTCGTGCGGCTGGGCTGGCTCGTGCCGGTCGCGGACCGGTACCGCTTCGCGCGCCCCACGCTGCGCGAGGCGCTGTACCGCACCCTGGCGGAGCGCGAGCGTCGCGACCTGCACCACGCCGCCGCGCGCGGGCTGGCGGCCGACCCCGAGTCGACGCTGTCCCCGGAGG
>CAZDYS010000627.1:0-2734 GCA_964509445.1 uncultured Planctomycetaceae bacterium | reverse complement strand
GGAGTCCCCGTCGAGGATGCCGGCGGTGATCCCGTTCGCGATGTTCGGCGTCCGCAGGTCCGGAACGCCGTCGCCGTTCGAGTCGACGATGTCGGAGAGGCCGAAGCTGGTCACGCCGAAGCCGCCGTCGCCCATGACGTCCGCGAGCGCCCACTCGACGCCGAGCGACGTCAGGTCGGAGCCGGTGACCTCGATCAGCGCGGTCTCGATCAGCACCTGGGGCTGGCGCTTGTCCAGCTGACGGATGAGCTCGAGGACCTCCTCGTAGCGCGTCTTGCTCGCGGCGATCAGGAGCGAGTTGGAGTTGTTGTCGGGGACGACCACGACCTCCTCCTGGCGTCCGGTGCCGCCGCCTCCGCCGCCGCCGCCGCCCTGGGCGCGACCGCCGGTGCCGCCGGTCGTGTTCCGCGAGACGCGCTCGGCGTCCTGGAGGAACTCGTCGAGCACGTCGGCGATGTCCTCGGAACGGACGTTCTCGAGGTTGTAGATGTGGAAGTTGCGCTCCGGCTCGATGACCTCCACGTCGAGGCGCGCCACGAGGTCCTTGATGCGCGGCATCTCCTCGGGCATCGCCATCACGAGGAGCGAGTTCGTGCGGCCGTCGACCAGGATGGTGGTCGAGACCTCCTGCCCCTGGAGCGGACCGGCCACGCCTTGCCCCTCGGCGCCGCGACCGGCGCGCCGGTTGTTGCCGTTGCTCGAACGACGCAGCTGGTCGAGCAGCTCCTCGAGCAGGTCGGAGACGTCCTCCGCGGCGGCGAACTCGAGCGGCAGCACCTCGAAGATCGGCAGGACCTCGTCCGGCTGGGCGGACGTGTCGTCGACGATCATCAGGAGCCGCGCGAGCGAATAGATGTAGCTACCGAAGCCCTGCAGGATGATCGAGTTCTCGCCGGCCGGCAGGAGGGTCTGCGTGTTCGTGTCCGTGAGCATCGCGCGCAGCGACGTGGACAGCTGACGCACCTCGGTGTTCGGCAGGGTGAGGACCGTGGTGATCAGCGTGGCCGGCTGGTCCGCGTAGTCCTCGAGCTCGTTGGGCAGGACGTAGACCGCGCGCTGCTTCAGGTTGCTCGCGCTGCGGTTGCCCGTGAGGCTCTGGATCATCGTGACCGAGATGTGCGGAGGACCGACCTCCACGCACACCAGGTCGTTGATGAACATCTGGATCTGGAAGAAGGCGTAGAAGTCCTCCTTCGGAATCTCCTTCTGCCCGAACATCACCACCCGGCCCTCGGACAGGGCCGACTCGGTCTGCTCCCCGTAGGTGAAGTTCCTGCCGGTGGCCTCCTGGCAGAGCTTCACGAAATCCGCGAGGGAGAGGCGCTTCTCCGGGTCCTCGGCGAAGTTGAGGATGTAGGTCTCGCCGGTGTCCTGGATCGGCGGCGGGGTCTCGTCCTGGGCGTTCGAGAGCGAGGCCAGAGAGACGAGCGCGAGCAGGGACAGCAGGGCCTTGGGCATGGCAGCTGAGCGCCTTCGGTCGTTGTATCCCGTTGGATCTACAGGGATTAGGTTCATGTTCGAGGCCCCTTGGGGGCCGCTGTTGCGAAGCCTAGGAGGGCGCGGAGGAGAAAGCAAAGAGGAGCCCGCGGCTTCGGCCGAGTCCGGTGAGGTTCCGGCGGACGCCCGTGCCCGAGGATTCTTCCGCGCGCCTGGGGCCTTCTCCGCCGGCCCGGCATCTTCCAGACTCGGGCCATGGATCTCCAGGAGCTCTTCGGGCCCCAGGACGTGCGCGTCGCGTTCGAGGCCGCCGACAAGTGGGATGCGATCGAGCAGCTGGTCGACCACCTGGTCGCTCGCGGGTCGGTCCCCGCCGAGGCGCGCCCCGGCCTGCTGGACGCGGTCCTCGCCCGGGAGCGGTCGATGTCGACGGGGATGGAGCGTGGCTTGGCGATCCCGCATGCGGCGGTGGACGAGCTCGAGGACGTGTGCGCCTGCCTGGCGGTCGTGCCGGAGGACGGGCTGGCGTTCGAGAGTATCGACGGAAGTCCCGCGCGACTGATCGTGCTGCTCCTGATTCCTCGGGCCCGGAAGCTGCTCCACATCCGGACGCTGGCGGACGTCGCGCGCGTGCTGGGACGCGAGGAGGTCCGGCGGGCGCTGTTCGCGGCGGCCTCGGCGCAGGACGCCTGGCAGGCCCTGGGCGAGCCGGCGCCGAAGTCGACCTAGACCGCGCCTCAGGCCCAGTCGACGATCCGGGCCTCGATGGCCCGCCGGATCGCGGCCGCGCAGGCCTCGTAGTCACGCCGCGAGCCGCCGATGGGGTCCGGCACGTCCCGACCCTCGGGGTCCAGGAGCGCGAGGCGCTTGGCGCCCGAAGGCGGCAGGGCGTAGCGCAGGGCGTCCAGGTGGGAGCGGGTCAGGCACAGCACGACGTCCAGGGAGCCCAGCTCCTCGGGAGCGATCGGCTGGGAACGGTGTCCCGACAGGTCGATGCCGGCGTCCTGCAGCACGTCGACGGCGTGCTTCGAGGCCGGCGACCCGGGCCCGGCGGCGACGCCGCGGGAGACGACCTCGAACCCGAAGCGTGCCAGGTCCGGCGAGCCCAGCCGCTCGGCGAGCAGGCTGCGCGCGAGTCCCTCGGCCATCGGGGAGCGACAGGTGTTGCCGGTGCACACGAAGGCGATGCGCAGCCCCGCGGTCCGCGCGAGGTCCTGGACCGGCAGGAGGCCCTCCCGCAGGAGGTCGAACGACCCAAGCCCGAGCCGCAGCACGCCGGAGGGCTCCTTCAGGCGGG
>CAZDYS010000626.1:0-2736 GCA_964509445.1 uncultured Planctomycetaceae bacterium | reverse complement strand
CGGAGTGCGAGGCCCAAGAGGAACGCTGGCTGGAAGCGTATTTTAGCACCATGCGCCAGGCGCCGCTCGAGCCGGCCCACGGCGGGGTCCGCGAGCCCCAGCGGCAGCGCGAAGCCCGGAACCCCGTCCGGCGAGAAGAACGCGGTCGAGAGCCAGACCCGCGGCCGGAACCGCAGCCCGCGCGCGGCCAGCTCGGCGAACAGCTCCTCGACCGGGGCGCGGAGCGGCGTGTCCTCGACGCGCGCGGCGAACGAGCGCAGGGGACGCTCGAAGAGCGCGTCGTCCTCTCGCGAAGAGCGGCTCCGCCTCACCAGCGGACGCCGAGCATCATGCAGTTGAGGCCGCTGCCGATGCCGAGCAGCGCGACGTCGTGCCCCGCGGCGACGTGTCCGGCGTCGGCGGCCATGGAGAGGCTCAGGGGCAGCGAGACCGACCCGATGTTGCCGAGCGTCTCGACGGTCGGGAAGTCGCGCTCGGGATCGAGCGCCAGGGTCTCGAACAACAGGCGCCGGTGGGCTGCCCCGACCTGGTGCGTGACGACGCGGTCGATCGTGTCGCGCGTCCAGTCGAGCTCCGCGCAGAAGGCGTCGAAGGTGCGCGCCGCCAGCGCGTTGCCGGCCTGGAGCATCGCCTCGGAGTCCGTGGACATCAGCAGGCCCGCTTGCCCGTCGGTGCCGGCCGCGCGATCTCCCTGGCACAGCACGTTGTGCTCGGTCGCGGACAGCACCGCGCCGCCGAGGAGGCGCGGCAGGCCCTCGCCCGTCGGCGCGCCGCAAGACGACCGCGGCTGCGCCGGAGCCGATCGTGAGCGACGCGAACGCGCGCTTGAGCTCGTCGCGCGTCGTGTCCTCGTTCGCGAGCAGGTCGGCGATGGTGCGCTCGACCAGCGGGCGCCCGTCCTCCCCGGCGACGACGACGCCGGCCTCGATCGTGCCGCGCTCGATCATCTCCGCGACGACGACCATCGCGTTCGCGACGCCGAGGCACGCGTTCGAGAGGTCGAAGACGGTGCAGTCGTCCGGAAGGCCCAGCGCGTGGTGCACGACGGTCGCCGTCGCGGGCTCGAGGAAGTCGCGGCAGACGGAGGCGTGCACGAGACACCGCACTTCGTCGCGGCGCACGCCGCTCTTCTCGAGCGCGGCCTCGCCGGCGAGCGTCGCGGCGTCGCTCGGTCGCGTCCCGCGCGGCCAGAAGCGTCGCTCCGCGATCCCGCTCATCAGCTCGAGCCGGCCGACGCGCAGCCGGAAGCGGTCGTAGAGCGGAGCGAGTCGCGTCTCGAGCTCCTCGGACGTGACGCGCTCGTCCGGGAGGGCGTGGGCGATGGCCGCGATCTCGACGTGCTGGAAGCGCATGGCGGCGGAACAGGGTAGCGGCGTGCAACCGCGGTGCAACGAAGAGGCGCGTTCGCCTGGCGTCGCACGGTCCGTCGGAAGGCGTTTCCCGCCCGCGCGCGCTTCGGAATGCGGCGTGGTTGACGGAATCGGGCACCGCGCGTCACCCTTGGGACAGCGTGTCCGAACCCCTGGCCATCCTGCACGTCGACATGGACGCCTTCTACGCGTCGGTCGAGGTGCGCGACGATCCGTCGCTGCGCGGGAAGCCGGTCTGCGTGGGGGGCTCCTCCGACCGTCGCGGCGTGATCTCCGCCGCGAGCTACGAGGCGCGGACCTTCGGCGTGCACTCGGCGATGCCCACGGCCCAGGCCCTGCGGCTGTGTCCGGACCTGGTGCTCCTGCCCGCGAACTTCGACAAGTACACGCGCGAGAGCCGGCGGATCATGGAGATCTTCCAGCGCTACACGCCGGTGGTGGAGCCGCTCTCCCTCGACGAGGCGTTCCTCGACGTGTCCGGCTCCGAGCGTCTGTTCGGCGACGCGGTCACGATCGGCAAGGCGATCAAGGCGGACATCCTGAAGGAGACCGGGCTGGTCGCCTCGGTCGGCGTGGCTCCGTCGAAGTTCCTCGCGAAGCTCGCCTCCGACCTCGACAAGCCGGACGGCTTCCGCGTGATCCAGCCGGACGAGGTCCGGGACGTCCTCGACCCGCTGCCGGTCTCCAAGATCTTCGGCGTCGGGCCGCGCAACGCGAAGCGCCTCGAGAGCCTCGGCGTCCGGACCGTCGCGGACCTCGCCAACCGGACGCGGATCGAGGTCCTGAGGGAGTTCGGCGCGAGCGGCGCCTGGATCCACGACCTCGCCAACGGCATCGATACGCGGCGCGTCTCCCCGCACCGGGTCGAGAAGTCGCACGGCATGGAGCGCACCTTCGCCGAGGACATCGCGGACCGCGAGGAGCTGCGCCTCATCCTCTACGAGTTCTGCGAGGAGGTGAGCTACGACCTGCGTCACCGCGGCCTGCGCGGACGGACGATCACGCTCAAGGCGCGCTACGCGAGCTTCAAGACGCTGACCCGCTCGAAGACGGTCGACGTGCCGGTCAACGAGGGCAAGCGCATCTACACGGTCGCGCGCGAGCTGCTCGGTCGCGTGCCGGAGGGGCCCCTGCGGCTCCTGGGCGTCTCCATCTCCAACCTCTCCGACGTGCGCGCGCCGGTGCAGACGGGCCTGTTCGGCTCGAACGACGTCGATCCCCCGACCGCGGACGGCAAGAACGCGAAGACGACGGAGGCGCTCGACAAGCTGCGGCGCAAGTTCGGCAAGGGGACGGTCGTGCCGGCGAGCCTCCTGAAGCGCTCGAGCCTCGACAAGCGGGAGCGCGAGGGCGAGGCCTAGGGGAA
>CAZDYS010000625.1:0-2738 GCA_964509445.1 uncultured Planctomycetaceae bacterium | reverse complement strand
TCAGCGTCAGCACGGACTCGTCGTAGGTGCCGTCGCCCAGCACCAGCGTCCAGCCGCTCTGCGTGTTGGCCAGCCCCGTGGCGAGGGTCTGGAAAGGCAGCATCGCGGTCCCGTCGGGGAAGGGGTGCGAGGTGGCGATGTCGGCGTAGATCGTCCCGGTCGCCGGATCGAAGCAGGAGAGCGCGATGCCGGCGTTGACCGCGTCCCGTGCCTGAGAGGACCAGCTGATCCCGATCGACGCACAGCTGAACGTATCGATGCTCGGACACATGACCTGGCACTTGTCGTCGAAGAGGCCGTTGCAGTCGCCGTCGTGGCCCGAGCCGAAGTTGTGGCCGAGCTCGTGGGAGGTCAGCCAGTTGCGGTCGCTCAGGTCGCTCGTGAAGGTGGTCTCGGACAGGCCGAAGGCGCCGTTGGTGTCGCAGACGTCGTCGACGTAGGCGAGGCCAAGGGCGCTGCCGTCTAGGTCGCGTCCCGTGAAGAGGTGGTAGAAGTCCGCCTTGGTGCCGTACTCGTAGCCGTAGTAGTTCGACTTCAACCAGTCCGCGGTGAACTCGGAGAGCAAGTCCGAGACGTCCGTCGACGGGTAGAGGTAACCTGGCCCGGTCTTGAGAACCGCGCCGACGAAGTTGAAGCGGAACGGCCCGACTCCGTTGTCGTCGTACTTCGCGCTGACCTCACCCAAGAGCTGCTCGACGTTGGCCACGGCGCTCGCGGTCGAGTTGCCCGCCCACTGGTAGTACTCGTAGTCGATGTAGCAGGCGAGGCCGCCGGCGCGGTAGCTCAGCATCTTGGCCTCGAGCGGCTCGTCGTCGTGAGGAGAACTCGAGTGCTCGTGGAAGGAGCCGCCCGTTCCATACGGACCGGGCGCCGAGCCCGACGCTTCCTCCTGCTCCTCACCGGGCGTCGTGGCCCCGGGCGGCGCGATCGGGTCGATCACGCCACACTCGCCGCGGCTCGCGACGCGGTTCGCGTGCGAGTACACCGCGTGCGAGAGCGGCGAGGAGCCCGGCACGTAGCGCGAGAGCGGCTCCACGGTCCAGCGTCCAGCCGGCGTCTCGACGACGGCGCTCAAGCGCCCGAGCTCGTCGAGGCTGGCGCGCACCTCGGTGTCCGCACGTCCGACGACCGCCCCGCGATAGGTGCGCGCGGGCGGAGCCTCGACCTCGCGCGGGACCCCGCTCCCGTCGATCACGAGCAGGCGAAAGTCCGCGCTGCGCAAGGAGTACGGCCGCAGGTCGACCTCGACCCATTCCCCGTCGATCGGGAGCTGGGCGCGGAAGGGCGCGGGCTGGGCCAAGGCGGGGAAGACGAGCTCGAGCTGCAGCTCGGGGCGCCAGGGAGAACCGTCGGCGCGGACGAGCGGGCCGTCCTTGCCGTGCCAGGGCAAGTCCGAGCCGGACTGTCCGGCGCTCGCACTCGCGAGCAGGCCTAGCGCGGTGGCTGAGAGGAGAGAGTGAGGGAGGCGCATGGTCTGTCCTACTGCAGGTTGACGAGGACGAGCACGAGACCAGTGCCCTCGTCGAGGTTGGACATGGACTTGCCGATGACGGCGCCATCCCATCGCTCGGCATCGGTGGCGCGCATGGCATGGCCTGCGAGGCCTGCGGTCGTGAGCCGATCGCCGGGCTCGATCGCGCCGTTCTCGGCCGAGGCCTTGACCCAGACTCGGCCGGTCATGGCGATGAGCACGTCGCCGTCGAGCACGCCCTCCTGGCCCAGGTGCAGACCCGGGTTCACGCCGTTCGCGCCCGAGACGATGCCCGCGACCTTGCGGTCGTAGGCCTCGGTGCTCGCGATCAGCTCGCCGGCGTGGAGCGCGTCGATCACGACCACGGTGCCGGGCTCGAGCTCCTCCCTGGAGTCGAAGCCCTCGACGATGTCCGCGCCACCTCGGATCTCGAGCACCGGGACGCTCACGACCCCGGCGTCCAGAGTGACCTCGGTCTCGACTCCAGCTCCACTGCTCGACTGGCGAATTGCGAACACGTTGGTCCCGTCGACGTAGCCGAACTTGGTGAACTCCTGGCTGTTGTCCTGGTAGAAGCCGAGGGTCGGCTGGTCGGACTCGCCTGCGTTGTTCGTGTCGGCGATCAGGTTGAGCTCGACGCTGCCGGTGCTCCAGACATCCAGGCGGTCCCGACCGCGGATGCGCCCATTCACGTCGAACTCGTAGGCAGGGGAGGTGGTTCCGACGCCCACCTTGCCGCCGTTGTCCTGGAGGTAGACGTTGCCCGAGGTGCTGGCGCTGCGGATGTACCAGTCGCCGTTCGGCCCGTAGTTGACGTGCGACACGCGCGGGCCCTTCGGCGAGGCTTCGAAGTCGACCCGACCCTGGTGCTCGACCCGCATCGAGCGGTTGATGTCGAGCGGAAGCCAGGCGTTGAGGTCGCCATTGTGAGCCCCGATGGTCGCGGTGCCGTTCAGGTCGCCGAGCACGACCTTCTCTCCCGCGGACGCCCCGGCGGCCAGGCTCCCGCTCCAGCTGGGTCCGCTCCCGACGTCCTCGAGGTCGAGGGCGAAGTCGACGTCAGGGGTCGAGGTCCCGACCCCCAGGTTGCCCTGGTCGTAGTACGCGGAAGTGCCGTTGAGCACGAACGGAGACGCACCGGCGGGCCCCTGCGGACCGACCGGGCCAGTCGCTCCTGGCGGCCCCACGGGACCGACCGGCCCCTGAGTGCCGTCCGCGCCGTCCGCGCCGTCCGCGCCTGCCGGACCGTCGGCGCCAGCGGGCCCCG
>CAZDYS010000624.1:0-2745 GCA_964509445.1 uncultured Planctomycetaceae bacterium | reverse complement strand
CTTCGAGGAGCTCCCCGCGCGAGCCTCCTGCACCAGCGTTCGGCTCGGACCGCTCGCGAACCGGCTGGAGCTCTCCGCGCTCCGCCGGTTCCTGCACCGTGCGAGCCACCTGCTCGAACCCGGCGGCAGCGTCTCGTTCCTCACGCGCGATCCGGACGCCTACCCGGACGAGGTCTGGCCCGGTACGGAGGTCGAGTTCGCCGGGAGGACCGAGCGCGTGCGGCCGCTGCGCCACCTGCTGGAGCTCCTGCGTCTGTTTCCGCTCCGGCCCCGCACGCCCGTCCTGCGGGACGAGGTGGAGCGACTGCTCGAGTGGAAGGCCGTGCGGCTGGCCGATCCGGTACCGCCTCTGGACGGGTCGACCTCCGACGCTCGCGAGCGCTACGCCCCCGACACGCCGTACCGCCGCTTCGACCGGCTCGAAGAGCCGGAGACCGCGGACGACCTCCTGTACGCGGCGTCGCGACTGCGGCCGCAGCCGGGAGCGCGCGTGCTCGCCCTGGGAGTCAACGACGGTCGCGAGCTCGAGATGTTCCCGCCAGCCGTTCGCGACGCGGTCGAGCTCTGGGGCATCGACCACTCCGCCCGGGCGATCGAGGAGGCGCGCGCGCGCTTCCCGCGGCACGCGTCGCGGATGCGCCTGGCGGACCTCGCGGAGCTCTCCACTCTCGGGCTCCCCTCCTTCGACGACGCCTTGCTGCTCAACGTCCTGCACTGCACGAGCGTCGACCGCGACCGGCTCCTGTCCGACCTCTTCCCGCTGTTGAAGCCCCAGGCGAACGTGCTGGTGTCGATCCCCAACTGCCACTTCGGAGTCGACGGCATCCTGCGCCGCCCGCTGCGGCGCGACGACCCGCGGCACGACCGCTCGCTGGTGTTCAAGGACGCGCGGGCCCTCGCGCGCCGCCTGTACCGCGCGGGCTTCCGGACCGTGGAGACCTTCGGCACGCTCGACGTGTTCCTGCTCGCGAGGCGTGTCGCCGACCCGGACGCGTCGGCCCCGCCGGTCACGCGGTGACGGCTCCAGGGAGCCCGGGGAAACGTAGGGGTTCATCTCCGCCGGGAGTTTCGAGTAGCTTGGAGCTTCGCGTACGCGGCCCGCTCCCCCCGGGCGCGGCCAGCCTCCCCCCCTCTCCAGCAGCCGATGACCACAGGCAAGGAAACCGAGTTGGATCGCCTCGAGCAGATCCGGGAGATCCTCACCGGCGACCAGCAGCGGACGACCAACCAGCGCTTCGACGAGCTCGCGGAGCGCCTGCACCGCGAGACGCGCGCCCTGCACGACGAGCTCGTGCGACGCGTGGAGGACGTCGGCGCGTCGCTCGCTTCCCAGCTGGAGACCCTGCGCGCCGAGCTGGCGCAGGAACGCGACTCGCGCATCGACGAGGACGCCGCCACGAGTCGACAGCTCGACGAGAGCCGCGCCGGCCTCGAGCACAAGCTGACGGAACTGGCGCAGCACAGTGCGAGCGAGATGCACGAGCTCGGCAGCGAGCTCGCAGGTCGCCTCGCCCGCCAGGCGGACGAGCACCTGGCACGCTGCAGCGAGCTCCAGGAGCGGCTCACCCGGGAGCTCGGCGACGTCCAGGGGAAGATGGTCGACCGTTCGAGCCTGTCCGACTGCTTCCAGGACCTGGCGCGCACGCTGAAGCGCGACGGGGAGTCGAGCTCGCCGTGAGCACGAACGGCGCGAGTCCGCGCTGGGAGAACGGGGGGATCGACCCCTCCGCCTCCTCGGCCGCGAGCGAGGACGCGCTCGAGACGCTGCGCAGCCTGCTGCTCGACGAGGAGCGCAAGGAGCTCGAGCGCGTACGCGAGCTGGCCGAAGGGCACGAGCTCGACGCCGTCGAGGTCTCCGCCGTCCTCCCGGAGGCCGTCCTGCGCGCGAGCGAGAAGGGCGAGCTCGCGGACGCGCTCGCACCGACCATCGAGAGCTCGATCGAGACCTCGGTCAAGCGCAACCCGGGCGTCCTGGTCGACGCGATCTTCCCGGTGATCGGGCCCGCGATCCGCAAGGCGATCGCGCAGTCGATGGCCGGGCTCGTGGAGAGCATCAACCGCACGCTCGAGCACAGCCTCACCCCCACCGGCCTGCGCTGGCGCTTCGAGGCCTGGCGGACGGGCGTGCCCTTCCCGGAGGTCGTGCTCAAGTACAGCCTCGTGTTCCGCGTGGAGCAGGCCTTCCTGATCCACCGCGAGACGTCGCTCCTGATCGAGCACGAGTCACGCCTCGGCCCGGCCGCGGCGGCGCCGGACCTGGTGTCGAGCATGCTCGGAGCGATCCAGGACTTCGTCTCGGACTCCTTCGCGACGGACGAGGAGCTCTCCATCGGTCAGGTCGAGTTCGGCGACCGTCTGCTCCTCGTGACCCAGAGCCCGACGGCCGTGCTCGCGTGCGTCGTGCGTGGCCTGCCGCCCGCGAACCTGCAGCGCGAGCACTCCGAGGCCCTGGAGCGGATCCACGCGCGCTGGGCGGAACCCCTGCGCGCGTTCGACGGGAACACGGCTCCGTTCATCGGCGTGAAGCCGGTGCTCGCGGAGCTGCTCAAGGAGCAGAACGCGATCCCCAAGACCAAGGAGCGCTCGCAGGGCGCCTCGATCGTGCTCGGGCTGGTCCTGGCCGCCGTGCTCGTCACCGGCGTGGTGTGGGCCTTCGGCAGCTACGTCGAGCGGCGTCAGTGGACGCGCGCCCAGGAGAACCTCACGAGCGAGCCGGGGATCGTGCTGCTCGAGGCGCGCGAACAG